>JAJXBQ010000191.1:0-6498 GCA_021640525.1 Segatella copri | reverse complement strand
GGGCAGAATCGATATTATGATGGAGACGAATGATACCATCTACGTGATGGAACTGAAGTTCAACAAGAGTGCCGAGGAGGCTCTCGCCCAGATAGACGCAAAGCACTATGCCGACGCCTTCTAGATGAGTGGCAAGACAAGCTGAAAATGCAGAAAATTTCTGTTATAGTCCTGTATATTTCCTGATAGCCTTGATGAAGGTATCGCCATATTTATTGAGCTTGAATTCTCCGATACCACTTATCAGGCTCATGGCATTCTTGGTGGTAGGTTTCATTCTTGCGAGTTCATGAAGGCTCTTGTCGCTGAGTACGATATATGGAGGATAACCCTGTTCGTCGGCAAGGTTCTTGCGTATCTTTCTGAGGTGTTCAAAGAGCCCTTTGTCTTCCACGCCTTTCGAGTCTTCCTGGAAGATGACACGTTCGGCATGCACCTCAGGAATGAAATTTCCCGGCTGGGCGATGGCGCCCTTCCTGTTGCGTACCGTTTTCTTTGGGCGGGTGGCTTTATCGTCTTCTTCGATATAAGCCAGCGAAACATGATGTTCTCCCTTCAGTACCTTCCAGCCTAAATCGGTAACCTTCATGTAGTTGTGGTTGTTGTAGGCAATCTCGAAGAATCCCATCTGCAGCATCTGCAGCAGATAAGCATTCCAGTCCTTAGATGTTGTATCCCTACCCACACCGAAGGTTTTCATCTCGTTGTATTTGTTTTTCACAACTGCAGAAGAATGCATGCCTCTCAGAATCTCGATGCAGGTACCTACTGCAATATGCTCACCCGAACGGACCACGGCACTCAGGGCTTTCTGGGCTCTGATGGTGCCGTCGAAGGTGCGTGGAGGATTCTTGCAAACATCACAGTTGCCGCAGTTGCAGGATGATGTCTCGCCAAAATAATTCAGCAGAATGCGTCGCCGGCATACTCTCGATTCTGCATATTCCTCCATGCGGCGCAGTTTTTCCATATTCACATCACGCTGTCCGCTTTCTTCACAGAAAGAACGGAGGGTGATGATGTCGGCCATCGAATAGAACAGCACGGTATCTGATGGTGCTCCATCTCTTCCGGCTCTACCTATTTCCTGATAGAAACTCTCTATGCTTTTAGGCATATTATAGTGGATTACCCAGCGCACATTACTCTTGTCGATGCCCATTCCGAAAGCGATGGTAGCACATACCACCTGAATCTGGTCCATCTTGAACCGCTCCTGTACTGATGCTCTGGTCTGGGCAGTCATTCCGGCGTGATAGGCTGCGGCATTGATACCCAGATCGATAAGTTCCTGAGCTACCATTTCGGTGTTCTTGCGGGAGAGACAGTAGATGATGCCTGCTTCTTCCGGATGATTACTGATGAAGCGGGTGATGTATTGGAGCTTTGCCTTTTTGGTGCTCTCCTGTCTTACGGTGAGGGAGAGGTTGGGGCGGTCGAAACTGCTTACGAACGTCTGCCCATTGAGATGAAGCTGGCGTATGATATCTTCGCGCGTTATCTTGTCGGCTGTGGCTGTGAGCGCCATCACCGGGACATTGCGGAAATTCTCGTGCAGCATGCCTAGCTGCGAATACTCCGGACGGAAATCGTGTCCCCACTGGCTGATGCAGTGGGCCTCGTCAACGGCAAAGAGCGAAATTTTGATGTTGCTGAATAAATAAGGTATCTCGCTGATGAGTTTCTCGGGCGAAACATAAAGGAGTTTCAGTTCTCCCTTCTCGCATCGGCGTCGGATGATGAGTTCATCGGTCGTGTCGTTTCCGCTGTTCAGTGCTTCTGCCGGGATACCGTTTGCCTTGAGCGCCTCCACCTGGTCGTGCATCAGACTGATGAGCGGTGAAATGACCACAGCGGTACCTTCCATCGCTAATGCGGGAACCTGGTAGCACAGACTCTTTCCACCACCAGTCGGCATGAGAACCAGACAGTCGTGTCCCTGCATTACCTCTCTGATAATCGCTTTCTGGTTGGGGCGGAAGGAATCGTATCCAAAATAGCTTTTTAATATCTCGTTTATCTGCATGATTGCCGTTTTATGATTTCTGCCTTTACCGGCATGTTTTTGTTTTGATTTTCATGCAAAGGTAATGAATAATCTGCATAAATAAAAGTTTTCTCCAAGAAAAAGTGCATATTTCAAGTAAAAAACTTTGCGAAGAGCGAAAAACAGGAGGAAAAGTTTGGTATGTGGAAAAAATGTATTACTTTTGCATGGTAAATACAGATAAAAATGGCAAAATGTAATGTAAACACTCAAGAGCGATTTGCCGATATCCAGATGCTCCGTTATGAACTGAAGGGTTTCGAAAACTTGTCGCTCACACAGAAAATTTATATTTATTGCTTGTCGAAGGCAACCCTCTTGGGACGTGATATCACCTTCGACCAGCAGGGCAAATACAACCTGCGCATCCGTAAAACCCTGGAGGCTGTATACCTTCATTACGAGGGTAATCGAGAAAGCGAAGATTTCAAGGCTTTTGAAGTTTATCTGAAGCGTGTCTGGTTTGCCAGCGGCATCCATCATCACTATGGATGTGAAAAGTTTGTGCCAGGATTTTCAGAGGAATCTTTCTATGAGATGGTTGGGGCTGTAGCCGATGAATACCTGCCTCTTTCCAAGGGACAGAGCAAGGAAGACCTGTTGGGCATTCTGGTGCCTGTCATCTTCAATCCGGAAGTCATGCCTAAGCGCGTGAATCAGACGGATGGCGAGGATCTGGTGCAGACTTCAGCCTGCAATTTCTATGAGAATGTTTCTCAGGCAGAAGTAGAACGTTTCTATGCCAGGATGAAGGAAGAGGGCAACGAACAGGCACCTTCGTATGGACTGAACTCTAAACTGACCAAGCGTAATGGTGAACTGGTGGAGCTGAAATGGACAGAAGACGGCCTCTATGGCGCAGCTATCAAGGAGATTGTTTCCTGGTTGCTCCGTGCTCAGAAATATGCAGAAAATGAGGAACAGAAACATCTCATCGATCTCCTGGTGAAGTATTACCGTACAGGCGAACTGAAGGATTTCGACCGTTACAGCATTGCCTGGGTGCAGCAGCACGAGGGAATGATTGATTTCATTAACGGATTTATTGAAGTGTATGGCGATCCGCTCGGACTGAAAGGTACTTGGGAAGGCATCGTAGAATATAAAGATCTTGAAGCTACGAAGCGCACCCAGACCATCAGTCAGAATGCCCAGTGGTTTGAGGACCATTCACCTGTAGACCCACGTTTCCGCAAGCCGGAGGTGAAGGGTGTTACAGCCAATGTCATCTGTGCGGCGATGTTGGGTGGCGAAGAGTATCCTGCTTCTGCCATCGGCATCAATCTTCCGAATGCAAACTGGATTCGTCAGGAATATGGTTCTAAGAGTGTGACCATCGGTAACCTGACCGAGGCATATAACAAGGCAGCTCAAGGCAATGGTTTCCGCGATGAATTCGTTATCGATGAGGATACCATCAGTCTGATGAATCAGTACGAGGATATTACCGATGATCTGCATACCGACCTGCATGAGTGTCTGGGACATGGTAGCGGACAGCTTTTGCCTGGTACTGACCCTGATGCACTGAAGGCGTATGGCAGTACGATAGAAGAGGCGAGAGCCGATCTTTTCGGACTCTATTATGTAGCCGACCATAAATTGGTAGAACTGGGTCTGACTCCGAATGATGAGGCATACAAGGCTCAGTATTACGGTTATCTGATGAACGGTCTGCTCACCCAGACCATCCGCATCAAGGAAGGCGACAAGATAGAGGAAGCCCACATGCGCAACCGTGCGCTGATAGCCTGGTGGGTGATGGAGCATGCCGAGGGTGCTGTGGAACTGGTGAAGATGGATATGAACTATGCTTCTGCCGAGGATGCTTTGAAGGACAGCGAGGGTAATATCATTACGACGAAGACTTATGTGAAGATTAATGATTATGCCAAGCTCCGCCATCTCTTCGGCGAGTTGCTTGCTGAAATTCAGCGCATCAAGAGCGAGGGCGATTTCGAGGCAGCCCGCCTGTTGGTTGAGAAGTATGCCGTGAATATTGATCCGGAATTGCATCGCGAGATACTGGCAAGATACAAGAAACTGAATCTCGCTCCATACAAGGGATTCATCAATCCGAAGATGACGCTGGAGATGGATGAAGAAGGCGAAATTACAGACGTGGTATTGGATTACGAGGAGAGCTATGTCGACCAGATGTTGCGCTACTCTGATGAATACGGAACTTTGTAATAAGAGAAATGATGATAGATAATAAGAACGAGGAATTTCCGATAGTAGATGAAATGGGTAACATCCTGGGCGCTGTTACCCGCGGTCATGCCCATGACGGAAGCAAGATATTGCATCCGGTTGTTCATCTGCATGTATTCAACAGCCGGGGTGATCTGTATCTGCAGCATCGTCCAGCCTGGAAGGATATCCAGCCGGATAAATGGGATACAGCCTGCGGCGGTCATGTTGATTTAGGCGAAAGTGTGAGTCAGGCATTGCATCGCGAGGTAAGGGAAGAATTGGGTATCACCGATTTTGAACCGGAATCTCTGGGACATTATGTTTTTGAGAGTCAGCGGGAAAAGGAACTGGTTTATGTACATCGTTGTGTATATGATGGCGAAGTGAAACCAAGCCAGGAAGAATTGGCTGGTGGCAGATTCTGGACCAAGGATGAAATCTGGGAAAACATCGGCAAGGGTGTTTTCACTCCGAATTTCGAAAACGAGTACCAGAAGTATTTTATGTAATGACGAAAATAGCTATAAAAATACGTCCCGACGTAGCGTTTGCTGCGTCGGGACGTATTTTTTTGTATGTCGGGACGCAGCAAATGCTACGTCGGGACGTAATTTTAGCAGGGTCGTGGGCGGTTTCAGACCGCCTTTGCAGAACCATTAAATCTCGTAGATACCCTTGAGTGCTCCTCTTGCAATCTTCTCGAAATCCTCACCGAAGTCGCAGAAACGGAGAACCGCATTAGAGGCAGCATGTTTTATTCCCATGTTGTCACCCTGCAATGCAGCGGCAGCCTGATCCAGGAATTCGTTGATGCCACGCTCGTTAGGCTCTTTTCCATTGGCAAAGAGACGGGCAAGGAGCTGGAAACCGGCAATCTCATAGAGCGGCTTGTCACTTGCTATCCACTGGTAGGCGATGACAGGCGCATAATCTACGTGCTGCAAAAGGTTGAAGGCAAGCATCTCTGCCATCTCCTGACTCTGTACCTGTTCCATCCATAAATCTGTGATTTCCGGAAGCATCTTATCGGCAGGCATGATGAGTGTAGCCAGAATCTTGCATTCCCGGATATCTTCCTTCCACAGTTCGATGGCGAGATCATAGTCTTTACCATATTCCTCTGCTATCTTTTTCAGTTCATAGAATGGTACGCCCCAATTCAGTTTATATCCCAGTCCCTTATCGCGCATAGATTGCGATCCCGGACCGTTCATCAGCAAGCGGAAGCTTCGCTTGATAGTCATCAGTTTCTGATGTGTTTCTTCGTTCATTATATTTAGAGTAAACTATTAACTAAATTAAAGTTTCATTATTTTACAGAACATTCCTTCGAACTGTTCCTCTATATTTGCAGGTTTATGCTTGAAGATACCGAAGATGGCACTTCCGCTACCACTCATCGCTGCATATACGGCACCCAGGTTGTACAGCTTCTGTTTGATTTCTGCCAGTTCCGGGTGCATCTTGAAGATAGGTGCCTCAAAATCGTTGACAAGTTCCTCTTTCCAAGTCTCAATAGGCTGGCGTACAATGTCGCGGCAACATTTGGCTGGTGCCTGTGGGGTGATGGCTGCATAAGCCTCTTTGGTGCTGACGGCAATATCATCGCGCTTCACCACAACCAGATGATAGCCCCTCAGATTATCGCCAGGACCACTTACCGGCATCAGTTCTTCGCCGATACCTTCTGCATAGCATGCAGTATCGCCATCTTCGGGGTCAGCAGAAATGAAGTAGGCACAGTCTGCACCCAGCTTGGCAGCGTATCTTTCCATCTCCGGATTACCGATATTGAGGCGGAAACGCTCGTCAAGCAAACGGATCATGAAGGCTGCATCGGCAGAACCGCCACCCAAACCTGCCTGTGAAGGAATACGCTTCACCAGGTGAGCATGGATGCGTGGAATCCTGAAGTCGGCAGCCAGGAGATTATAAGCCTTTACAACGAGATTGTTCTGTTCATCGCAATCCACTGCGTTACCTGTAATCTTCAGATCACAAGGAACATCGCTAGGGAATTCATCGCCCATGAGCTTGATTTCAAGTGCATCGGTCAGCGGAATAGGGTAGAACACAGTTTCGAGATTGTGGTATCCATCCTTCCGCTTGCTAACTATATTTAAACCAAGATTAATCTTGGCGCAAGGAAATGTAATCATAACTTTTCAGTTTAAAGGGTTCGTTACTATTTCTTTTTCTTTGCAAAGATACGGAAAAATATCAACAATGATATCGGACATACGCCCGGGGCCGCG
>JAJXBQ010000190.1:0-6544 GCA_021640525.1 Segatella copri | reverse complement strand
TCTGAAGATAAAATGAAAAATCGGCTAATCCTTGCACGGGGAAAGCCGATTTTACTATTTCTTAACAAAGAATATCTATGTTCTTTACAAAAAAATCAATGCAGCGGTGCCTCTTCCGAAGGTCTGCCAGGCTTTATTCTGAGATGATATCTGTTTCCATCATATTCCACGCGCATGATGTTCGTCCTATTGGTCTTCATCTCATCGCTCGAATTAGCCACAAGATGTTCGTAGAGATCGATTGCCACATGCCCCATCGTTCTGCGCAGATTGATTTCGATGCAAGGAACCACGCCCAGTCCGGTTCTATTTACGTCCTCACCTTCCTGATTCAGCACAGCCTCGCAGAATTCATCCTTCTCCCCTTTCGTGCAAATCATCATGTCAACGCCGAACGGACCACAGTAAATATCCTTCAGCGCCGGCTCCATTACCCCGATGATGCGCTGTCTGATTCCGGCAAGCTGAGCCTCGCTTATGAGCGGTTTCATCATTTCCACCTTATCATCTTCAGAGCAGAGCACATTGCCCGAATAGGCATTCTTGATCGTATCGAAGAGCGAAAGACCGCGATAGAGCGCCTTGCCATCTTTCATTTCAAACTCCATGGCGAAATCTCTCACCTTATTATATAGAGGTTCTACGGTTACGCCGCCCTGATGATAAATCATGTTTGCCACCCATCTTTCGAAGGTAGGATAATCTCCGGCAGTCCTGAAATCCTCAGCACTTACATATTTCACTCCCCTCCCACTGCTGCTCCAGGGAGCCTTGACAACAGCTTTGCCGTGCTGGAGAATGAGTTCTTTGACGCGAGCCGTCTCAGTAACATATTCCACGCCACGCTGCAGATGAAGGGCAGCCCATTGCCTGCTGCTCACCTCGCGTACCTTATTTAATACAGCATCAGTCGGCAACATAATCTCCGGTATTCCCAAACGCTCCAACTCACCTTTCAGCGACAGGTTCCATCCCCAGGGATGAACACTGTCCAGAAATTCAGTCTTGAGCAGATGCTTCAGCTGAGGCTTGGTGATGAACTCAACCTTGCTGTTCAGTTCAGCCCCAAAATGGCGCACCCTGTTCTTCGCAAAATCAATATCATCCACAAGTACGAGGTCGCCCTCTTCCGCCCAAAGAGCCGGAATGAAAGCAAGATCACTTCTAAGTTGTCTACCCGCATGAGGTGCGGTGAACTGTTTCAGATTTGCAGCCAAAGCCAAATCATGTCCTGGATTGAAAATATGTAACTTCATGGTGCAAAGATATAAAGAAAAGCGCAAAAAAGGGCAGAAAATCCCCATTTTTACTTAGACAAGTGCTAAATAATGAAAAAAAAGTTACTTTTTGCTATCTAGAGTTTGCAAATTAGAAATATTTAATTACCTTTGCATCGTAAAAACAATTAGAAACGATATAAACTCATGGAAGAAGCATTCTTCAGAACACATACATACCTCGTAGAGCATACGGACGCACCGGTAAGACGCACTCTGATGGACGAAATCGACTGGAGCGACCGTTTGATTGGCATAAAGGGAACACGCGGTGTAGGAAAGTCTACATTCCTCCTTCAATATGCCAAGGAGCACTTTGGCCCTACAGACCGCAAGTGCCTGTATGTGAATATGAACAATTTCTATTTTCAAAGCAGAGGAATCGCAGATTTTGCAGGTGACTTTGTTCGCCACGGCGGCAGAACCCTTCTCATCGACCAGGTCTTCAAGCAGTCGGACTGGAGCAAGGAACTGCGCAAATGCTACGACCTCTATCCAGAGTTAAGAATCGTGTTCACAGGTTCCAGCGTGATGAGACTGAAGGAAGAGAATCCTGAGCTCAATGGAATCGTGAAAAGCTATAATTTGCGAGGCTTCTCTTTCAGAGAGTTTATCAACCTGCAGACTGGCAACAGTTTCCAGCCATATACACTCGATGAAATCTTGCGCAACCACGAGCACATCATCAAGCAGATACTGCCTAAGGTGAGCCCGATGAAATACTTCCAGGACTACTTGCATCATGGATTCTATCCATTCTTCCTGGAGAACCGCAACTTCACAGAGAATCTACTAAAGACAATGAACATGATGACCGAGGTAGACATCCTCCTCATCAAGCAAATCGAACTGAAATATCTCACCAAGATCAAGCGGCTCTTCTATCAGCTAGCTGTAGAAGGTGCCAAGGCTCCCAACGTGAGCCAGCTTGCCGAAGAGATCAACACCAGTAGAGCTACGGTAATGAACTACATCAAGTATCTTGCTGATGCGCGACTCATCAACATGATTTACCCTAACGGGCAGGAGTTCCCAAAGAAACCATCCAAGGTGATGATGCACAACTCCAACCTGATGTACGCCATCTATCCTATCAAGATAGACAAGCAGGAGGTAATGGAAACATTCTTCGTCAACTCGGTCTGGAAAGACCACAAGGTAAGCCAGACCGGCAAGGACCACTACTTCATTGTAGACGGTGAGAAGAAGTTCAGAATCTGCGATGCGCAATCTCCAAACAAGGTGCGCAACAATCCCGACATCATCTACGCCCGATACAATACCGAGGTAGGCAAGGATAACAGGATTCCGTTATGGCTTCTGGGTTTCCTTTATTAGGGAATGTTGAATGTGGAGTGTTGAATGTTGAATTGCCTAACGGCATCAGCATGAAGACACATAAGGGCGCAAGCCTAACTCAACACTCAACATTCAACACTCAACATTAGAATAAGAACATTAGAATAAGAATGAATTAAATACAAAACATTTTTAATATTTTATCTAAAAGTAAAATGGCTAAAGAGAAAAAATTTATCACTTGTGATGGTAACACAGCTGCCGCACACGTAAGCTACATGTTTACAGAGGTTGCTGCTATCTACCCTATTACTCCATCATCACCAATGGCGGAGCATGTAGATGAATGGGCTGCCAAAGGTCGTAAGAACCTTTTCGGTCAGCGAGTTTCTATCCAGGAAATGGAATCAGAGGCTGGTGCTGCCGGTGCAGTTCACGGTTCTCTCCAGGCTGGTGCCTTGACTTCAACTTACACTGCTTCTCAGGGTTTGTTGCTGATGATTCCTAACATGTACAAGATTGCTGGTGAGTTGCTCCCTTGCGTGTTCAACGTATCAGCTCGTACATTGGCTTCTCACTCACTTTGTATCTTCGGTGACCACCAGGACGTAATGGCTTGCCGCCAGACTGGCTTCGCTATGTTCTGCTCAGGTTCTGTTCAGGAGGTTATGGACCTCTCTGCAGTTCCTCACTTGGCAACATTGGAGACAAAGGTTCCTTTCATTAACTTCTTCGACGGTTTCCGTACTTCTCACGAGTACCACAAGATCGAGGAGATGGATATGGAAGACATCCGTCCATTGGTTAAGGAAGAGTTCATCGAGGACTTCCGTAACCGTGCTTTGACTCCTGAGCGTCCTGTTACTCGCGGTACCGCTGAGAACCCAGAGACATTCTTCACTCACCGTGAGGCTTGCAACCCTTATTACGATGCAATCCCTGAGGTAGTAGAGAAGTACTGCCAGGAGATGACTAAGATCACTGGTCGTGAGTATCACCTCTTCAACTACTATGGTGCTGAGGATGCTGAGAACATCATCATCCTGATGGGTTCTGCTACAGAGCCAGCTCGCGAGGCTATTGACTACTTGAACAAGCAGGGCAAGAAGGTTGGTATGGTTGCTGTTCACCTCTACCGTCCATTCTCTGTTGACTTCCTGAAGAAGGCTATCCCAGCTACAGTTAAGCGTATCGCTGTTCTCGACCGTACTAAGGAGCCAGGTGCAGAGGGTGAGCCATTGTACCTCGACGTTAAGTCAGCTCTCTACGATGACGAGCGCAAGCCATTGATCGTTGGCGGTCGCTACGGTCTCGGTTCTTCTGATACAACTCCAGCTAAGATTGTTGCTGTATTCAAGAACCTCGAGTTGCCACAGCCAAAGAACCACTTCACTGTAGGTATCGTTGATGACGTTACATTCACTTCTCTCCCAGAAGAGGAGGAGATTCCAATGGGTGGCGACGACTTGTTCGAGGCTAAGTTCTACGGTTTGGGTGCTGACGGTACTGTTGGTGCTAACAAGAACTCAGTTCAGATCATCGGTAACAATACTAACAAGTATTGCCAGGCATACTTCTCTTACGACTCTAAGAAGTCTGGTGGTTTCACCTGCTCTCACTTGCGTTTCGGCGACAGCCCTATCCACAGTGCTTACCAGGTAAATACTCCTAACTTCGTAGCTTGCCACGTACAGGCTTACCTCCATATGTACGATGTAACACGTGGTTTGCGTAAGAACGGTTTCTTCCTGTTGAACACTATCTTCGACGGCGAGGAGTTGGTTAACTTCATCCCTAACAAGGTAAAGCGTTACTTCGCTCAGAACAACATCACTGTTTACTATATCAACGCAACTAAGATTGCTCAGGAGATTGGTCTCGGTAACCGTACCAACACCATCCTCCAGTCTGCATTCTTCCGTATCACAGAGGTTATTCCTTTGGATCTCGCTGTAGAGCAGATGAAAGCATTCATCGTTAAGTCTTACTCTAAGAAGGGTCAGGACGTTGTTGACAAGAACTTCGGCGCTGTAGACCGTGGTGGTGAGTACAAGCAGTTGACAGTAGATCCAGCTTGGGCAAACCTCGCTGACGATGAGGCTAAGGAGGATAACGCTCCAGCATTCGTTAAGGAGCTCGTTCGTCCTATCAACGGCCAGGCAGGTGACCTCTTGAAGGTTTCTGACTTCGTTAAGCACAACACAGTTGACGGTACATGGCAGAACGGTACTGCAGCATTCGAGAAGCGTGGTGTTGAGGCATTCGTACCAGTATGGAACGTTGAGAACTGTATCCAGTGTAACAAGTGTTCATTCGTTTGTCCTCACGCAGCTATCCGTCCATTCGTATTGACAGATGAGGAGCTTGCAGGCATCGAGGGTCTCGAGACTCAGGATGTTAAGGCACCTAAGGCTTTGGCTGGAATGCACTTCCGCATCGAGACTTCAGTACTCGACTGTCTTGGTTGTGGTAACTGTGCTGACGTCTGCCCAGGTAAGAAGGGTGAGAAGGCGTTGACAATGGTTCCATTCAACGTTGACGCAGAGGATATGATCAAGGAGGCAGCTAACTGGGAGTACCTCGTACATAAGGTTGCTTCTAAGCAGGATCTCGTAGACATCAAGCAGAGCCCTAAGAACTCTCAGTTCGCTCAGCCATTGTTCGAGTTCTCTGGTGCTTGCTCTGGTTGTGGTGAGACTCCATACGTTAAGTTGATTTCTCAGCTCTTCGGTGATCGTCAGATGATTGCTAACGCTACTGGTTGTTCTTCTATCTACTCAGCTTCTATCCCATCAACTCCATATACAAAGAACGCTAAGGGTCAGGGTCCTGCATTCGACAACTCATTGTTCGAGGACTTCTGCGAGTTCGGTCTCGGTATGGTAATGGGTAACAAGAAGATGAAGGAGCGCATCGCTCACTTGCTCGAGGAGGCTAAGGCTAGCGAGAAGGTTTCTGCTGAGTTCGTAGCTGCTGCTGACAAGTGGATGGCTAACATGAACGATTCAGAGGGTTCTAAGGAGGCTGCTGCAGAGTTGAAGCCTCTCATCGCTGCCTGCGCTGAGAAGGGTTGCCCTATCTGCAAGGAGCTCAAGACTTTGGATCACTACCTCGTTAAGCGTTCACAGTGGATCATCGGTGGTGACGGTGCTTCTTATGATATCGGTTACGGTGGTCTCGACCACGTATTGGCTTCTGGTGAGGATGTTAACATCTTGGTACTCGATACTGAGGTTTACTCAAACACTGGTGGTCAGTCTTCTAAGTCTACTCCACTCGGTGCTATCGCACAGTTCGCTGCTCAGGGTAAGCGTATCCGTAAGAAGGATCTCGGTTTGATGCAGACTACATACGGTTACATCTACGTAGCTCAGGTAGCTATGGGTGCTGACAATGCTCAGACATTGAAGGCTATCCGTGAGGCTGAGGCTTATCCAGGTCCATCACTCATCATCGCTTACGCACCATGTATCAACCACGGTTTGAAGCGTAAGGGCGGTATGGGTCGTTCACAGCACGAGGAAGAGTTGGCTGTTGAGTGCGGTTACTGGCACTTGTGGCGTTACAACCCACTGTTGGCTGATGAGGGTAAGAACCCATTCACACTCGACTCAAAGGCTCCTAACTGGGAGAACTTCCGCGACTTCTTGCTCGGTGAGGTTCGTTACCTCTCTGTACAGAAGGCATTCCCTAAGGAGGCTGATGAGCTCTTCTCTCAGGCAGAGAAGATGGCTAAGCTCCGCTACCAGACTTACGTTCGTAAGAGCCAGGAAGACTGGAGCGAGCAGATCTAATCTAGCGATATTTCAATAGGTTAAATATATAATCTCCGAAGACCTTGGTTGCGTTCTGCAATCAAGGTCTTTTTTGTTTAAAAATGCTCCATATTCATGTAAAAATTGGAACAAAGTTAAGAAACACAGGGAACAATCACGTTTTTGAGATGGGGTTCTTAAGGGGCAATTAAG
>JAJXBQ010000189.1:0-6567 GCA_021640525.1 Segatella copri | reverse complement strand
CTTTCCAATATTTAACTTTATCTATTGCCATACTTTTCTTGTTTTTGTGCAAAAATAGACCAAATAATTAAGATTGCCAAATTTTTAGTGTTAAAAAGATTTTTTAGAATAAAAAAATCCGTAGAGCCGGATATGTCCTTTCCTCCGTTAGGCGTTCCGGCGGATCGCCTAACAGACTAGCGAATCGTATTATACCAAGCCGCCTCATTCTGATAACTCAAGTGCTTCATTCTGATAACTCAAGTGCTTCATTCAGCTACTTCAGCTACTTCATTCAGCTACTTCAGCTACTTCATTCAGCTACTTCAACTATTTCCTTCAGCTAACAGAGCTATTTCCTTAAGCTACTTCAACCATATCATTCTGACACATCAAGTACTTCATTCAGCTAACTGAGCTACTTCGTTCAGCTAACATAGCCATATTATTCAACCAACGAAATTGACTCTTCCACCCAATGAAGTCGAATCTATAACCCAATGAAATCGAATCTTCCGCCCAGCGCAGTCGTATCTTTAACCCAACGCAGTCATATCTATCAACTCAATGAAGCGTATAAACTTGTTAAATGACGTACATGATTTCATCTACTTACTTAAACTGGCTGCCCATTACACCTTATCATATATACTGGCATTGATGTGAATATCGGAAAAAGCTTTGGGTAATCCAGAGATTAATCGTAACTTTGTTGGCTGTTTACTAAATTGTTAAACAACAAAGCTCTTCATTCAACATAATATTCACATAAAATGATACTAAGAATAGAAATTCCACAGGAACTTATTCGGCAAGATGCAGAAATCGTCATCAAAGTAAGCAACAGAAACAACGCATTGGGATATGTCATAGAGAATAGTAGCAATCATGTAGCACAGCAAATAGCCAAAGAAGATATGAATGGCTGTCCGACGCTGGGCGAATATGTCAGGGAACTCACCCAACGACTCCACAAGAATGGCAAGCACCGGTCTGCCGAAATCTATATGTGCACCTTGCGCAGTTTCATGAGATTCCGAAAAGAGAAAGACCTGCTGATTAGCCAACTCGACAGCCTCATCATGGAAGATTACGAGAGTTATCTGAGAAAGAGCGGTCTCACACTGAACACTGTCTCCTTTTACATGAAGCGACTCCGAGCTATCTATAACAAAGCTCTGGAACAATATGGATTAGAAGACCGCAAACCCTTCGCCCACTCTTTCACCAAGAACACCCCGACTGCCAAAAGAGCACTTACAACGGAAAACATCCATCAGATAGTCTCGGCTACGACCATCACCGAGGAAGAAGCACTGGCGAGAGACCTCTTCCTCTTCAGTTTCTACACCCGAGGCATGTCGTTCGTAGATATCGCCTTTCTTGAAAAAGGGAGCCTTAAGGACGGGCAGCTCATATACAAGAGAAAGAAAACGGGTAAAGAACTGAGGATAGCATGGCGACCCTGTATGCAAGAGATTGCAGATCGCCATCCTTCGCTCGATGGCAAGCATCTGCTGGGCATCGTTAACCAGAACGTGGTTACCGATGTCAGGAAACAGTATCACTATCGCCAATGTAGGGTGAACAAGGCATTGCAGAAGTTCACCCGGCGTATCGGCATGCCGATGAAAGTAACGATGTACTGCGCCCGTCACTCCTGGGCTACCATCGCCAAGGAGAAGAACATCCCCATCAGCGTGATAAGTGACAGCATGGGGCACAACTCAGAGAAAATCACGCGCATCTATCTGAAAAGTATCAATGACGATGTGATAGACAGATACAACGATATGCTTATCGAAGCCATCAGTATATGAGAGTGAGGTAGAGTTTTCCGCCAACGATGGAGGAGAAATTACGTCACGACGTAGTGATAGATACGTCCCGACGCAGTGACAGCTACGTCGCGACGCAGTTTCAGAAGCATCCTGACCATCATTAAGTAAGGTTCTTTTGAAGTTCAAAAGAGGCTTTTTTGAAGTACAAAAGAGCCTTTTTTGAATTAAAAGTACGCCTCACTTCCATTTTTGGTGATAAAAAGACGAAAAAAGAGGGTATATTGAGCACAAAAATCATTGTTTTGTTCTGTCAATGCATCAAGAGCCCTAAAGAAGAGAAAAAGCAAGCAAATAAACAAAATAACTGAATATCAGCTAATTACGTAGGTTTTGATATGCCTAGGGTGTGGCAATAGGTGGCAATAGGTGGCAATAGAAATAGTGGCTATTGCCACCATTAAGCTACTGTGTACCAGTAAGTTAGTATGCGTGTGGTAAATGTGGTATTAAATTAGGAAAACTTTTTCCGTATGCAGATATTTAGGGTTACCTTTCCATTCCATAGCATATCTCCTGGCTGGAGATATTCATAGACAACAAGAACTGAGTGGCGACAAAAAGCCACGACATTTAAGAACAATAAGAACTTAGTGGTCATAAAAAGCCACACAATATATAAGAACAATAAAATAGCTTTTCTAAGAGGACCTTTGAAAAAGAACGAAGAACTTTTCTAAGAGTGCAGACTCTTTTCATCAAACGGAACTCTTAATTCGATATAGAGAATTAATTAATAACTTCCTGCCGAAAGGTTAGGAAAATCGTATAACTTTATAAATATTTACCGTATGAAAAGAAAGTATTTTAGCGCGCTGCTTATGGGTGCATTGACAATTGCCTCGGTAAGCACATTTACTTCTTGTAAAGATTACGACGATGACATCAGCAGCTTGCAAAAGCAGATTGATGATCTTAACAAAATCGTGAAAGAGATCCAGAGCCAAATCAACGCTGGAGCTATTCTTGACGATGTTCAATCTACAAACGATGGTCTCACCATCAAGTTGACAAAGAACGGCAAACAAGAAACTTACAACATTACTAATGGTAAGGATGGTGCAAAGGGTGACAATGGTGCTGCCGGTCAGGATGGTACAGTCTGGAAGATTGGTGAAAATGGAAACTGGTGGTCTTCTGAGAAAGGTGGAGAATGGAAAGACACTGGCATGCCATCAAGAGGAGAAAAGGGTGCAGCTGGTGCAGCTGGTACTCCTGGTAGGGATGGCAAGTACTATGAGCCAAATGCATCTACTGGTACATTCTGGGTGGTTGACGGCGAGACCAAGACAGATACCGGTATCTCTTATGTAAGTGCCAATACTCTTACTGCCATTTGGACAGAAGATGCTCTTACACTCAATAATGTAAGTGGTGTCGAAGGCGGCAAGGTGGTCATCAATTTGACTAGCAAGCTGTTGTCTTTAGTATTTAGTCCAAAGGCTTATTGGGAAGGTATTGAGACTATTCCAGTTTACTCCTTCGACTACAATCCTATTGAATTGGAGAAGGCAGATGTAACAAAGAATCAGATAGGCGACTTGGGTACAGAAAATTCAGGAAAGCATGTATCAATCGTTCCTGATGCTGTAGCTTCTTACTATCTCAATCCATCTAATGCGTCAGTTGACACTAAAGATCTCAGCCACTTCTCATTCTTGATTAACACTGCAGACATTTTGAATACTCGTGCTTCTAGCAACGATATCAAGGTTACAAAGGTGGACAAGGAAGATGGTATGATTAAAGTTCACTTCGGTATGGCTAACGGAAATGCTTTGACAGAAACAAACAATAAGGTTGATGTTGCAGCACTTCGCTACAAGTATGCTATCAAGAAGGGAGATAAAGAAGTAAAGGATACACTCGTAACTTCTGACTTTGCTGCTCTCAAGCACTTCAAGATTACCAGCTTCACTATCAACAAGGTTGCTGCTAAGGGTACCGTTGATGAGCAGAACGCTTCTTGCCAGACATTGGCTACTACAGCAGAGTCTGCTGTGAAAGATGTTCATGCTCCAGTCTTGACTATTGCATACAATGATGTGGATGGTATTCACCTCGATGATTGGATGGATGTTCACTATAAGATAAACAACCAATATGCTCTCTGGGGTGGTCAGACCACAATTAACGAGCAGAACTTCAAGCTGAAGTATGAGTTGATTGGCTACATTTCTCCTAACTATGATACCAACGAGAGTGATCACGCAACAATCGAAGGCGACCTCTTCAAGGTAAAGGGTTACAAGGATGACGCTACTGGTCGTCAGATTATTGGTCGTACTCCTCTTGTACGTGTAACTTTGGTTGATGGCAACTCTGGTGATGCTATTGCTTCTGTTGGTTACATCAAGGTTGAAATTACAGATATAAATGCAACTCCTGAAACTGTTGAATCTGATGGTATCAAGAAGGATTATACTGTAGGTTGTACAGGTAATGCCTTGGATGGCGTACAGGCTATCACATGGGATGAGGTTGAGAGCAAGGTTCTCGCTAAGATTGATATGAGTAAGTCTGAATTCGAGGCTAACTATACATTTGTAGATAATATTCAGTATACTCCTAATGCTCAAAACGGCTTCGACGTACTTACACCAAGCGTTGGTACTGTAGTTAGCACAACAGATGCTGTTGGCGGTCACCAGACTAATGTTTTGAAGTGGACAGTTACAGAAAACGAGGCTTATCAGTTGTTGAAGAAGGATGGCGATGTAATCACAGTATGGGTTAAGTTCGCTCCTAAGGCTACAGCAAGAGCTTTGAAGGACATCTATGTTAAGTTGTCTTGGACAGCACCAAAGGTTCACAACACACCAACTGCAACCATCAAGGACTCTGACAAGAAGGCTGCTGCTTGGCATAAGGCAAACACAAACGCCGCAGGCTTCGACCAGCTCCATATTCAGGTAGGTAATGCTACCCAGGCAGGTGCAACATGTGAGTTCGACAATCTGGTAGTAGCTAGTACATTCAACTCTAAACTTGTTGATATTGTCAAGAATCAGATTAAGGATCAGTATGCAGCTCTCGCTGGTGCAGCTAGCGTAACATACAAGTTTGCTCCTACCGCAGATCAGTCTCACAAGACATTCTATGGTGCTAAGAGCAATACTAAATATGATATCTCTGTGAGCACAGATGGTACTACAATCTCTGCATCTGCAGGTACTGTTAGTCATAAATTGGCAACTATCACAGCAACAGATGGTACTATCAGTATTGAGAAGAATGATTTCACAAAGGATATCTTGAACAAGTGTGGCAGCGTTTCTGAACTTGCCGACGCATTGACATTTACAGTCCTTGCAGATGTAAAGACTTGTGATCCTGCATCAGACTTGATCAACTTGACCAATAAGACATTCGATGTAAAGGTTATCAAACCTCTCTTCGTAAAGAGTGTATCCGTTGCAGCAATGACATTGAACAATTACCAGTCAATGACTAATATTCCTGTTAAGTTCGAATTTGTTGATTTCAACAACTATACTCAGGCTAAATTCTGGGCTAATAGTAATCCGAAGGTTGCATTCAAGGACTTCTATAAGATTGCATCTATTAAGAAGGATGGCGACATTACCACTAACTATAGTGGTGCTTGGAAGAAGATTGATGAAAGCGACATCAAGGTAACTTACACTCCGGGCACACTTGCTGTAAGCGATGGCGTAATATCCGACTATGGTAAGGTTTCTTTGGTACAGGTTAACCAGAGCCGTGCAAATGGTTTCGATGTTAAGATACCTGTTGCTATTACATACAACTGGGGTACATTGTACACCGATATCCAGTTCCATGTAAATCCTGCATCTGCAGCTGCTAGAAAGCACTAATTAGAAACAAAAGACTATATCAAGGAGGGCGGAGCGAAACTCCGTCCTCCTTTCTCTTAAATATAAGCTGTATGAAATCTTTGAAATTAATTATTTTTCTCATTACATCTGTGCTGATGCTAAGTTTGAGTTCTTGCAACTCATGTAGCTCCAAGAAGGAAGAACCACAAGGTCCTTCTCCTACGAAGTTTGAAGAAAGCATGACAGGGAAAGACACCCTTGCCGTCAAGCAATTGGTAGACAAATTCTTTACCTATGCTAAAGAAAAGAACTTCACAGAGGCAGCAGGTATGCTTTATCGTGCAGCTAACGACCTGAAGGAAGAACCTCAGCCATTAAACAACGATGAAATGGCAGAAGTCAAGCACATGTTAGAGCTTTTTCCAATGGTAGATTACCGTATCGAGTATATCAAGTTTGATGAAGCTAATCTCAATGAAGTTCTCTGCTATGTCATCATGAAGAAAGCTGATGGCGAAACGCCTGAGATATCCACCAAGATGTTCTTCAAGCCTGTCAACTACATGGGTAACTGGCTGCTCTGTCTCAACAATACCGAATATGGTGACAAAGGTGTAGTTGATCCTGACAAACGAGACTCCGTAGAAAAGAACTTCCAAAAAAAGGAAAAGGCAAAGGCAAAGACAAAGGAGAAAGTGAAATAGAATAAGGCAAAACAAAAATAGTTTACTATTCTGTTAAGTATAAACCATAAAAACATTAGACTATATGAAGATTAAACTATTTATGACTTCAGTGTTGCTCGCCATCGGCTCTACAGCCGCTATGGCACAAGCATCCTACACAGATAAGGATGGAAACGAATATCAGTTTAAGCGTCACTGGTTCCTGGATGTTCAGGCTGGTGGGCAATATACTGTGGGTGAGGCAAGCTTCTCTGACTTGCTTTC
>JAJXBQ010000188.1:0-6573 GCA_021640525.1 Segatella copri | reverse complement strand
TTTCCAATTCATCATCCTTTCGCATTTTGTCGTTCAACTTCTCCTGCATTCTGTCTAGGAAGTAAGTACGGCTATGGTTTTTGCGTCTTCTGATGTCGGTATAGAAACGATAGCAGTCCTTGGCTTTGATGCCATGAAGCTCCTGTACCTCCTGGATGACAGGTACTAGAAAGGAATAGAAGAAGGTATGGAAAAAGGCAGAGCTGAAGGCATGGAAGAAGGCATGTCCCAGCGAAGCCTTGAAATTGCCAGGAAGATGTGCTGGCAAAGGGTATGGATGAAGCGTCTATCATGGATATGACGGGGATGACGGCAGAGGATATAAAGCTGCTGAAAGCGGAGATATAGATTACGAATATCACCATATAATTAAGGGTCTATACACCCTTTTGTCGAGGTGTATAGACCCTTGGAACAACCGCAAAGTATGGGTTGATAATTATTTTTTCAGATAATTGGTATTCCTGTCAGCTTAGGACTTTACCACATTTCTTCATTATTATCATCTGGTTTTTTATCATAAAACTCAACAGGTTGCGACCCTGCCAGCAACTGTTGGGCTTTTATCTCATGCATCTGCATTTCTGGTTTTATATATTCTTTCTTCATATTGTGCTATTTTTATTTGATTATTACTTTCTTGTTGTTCTTTATGTATATGCCCTTTGTCGGATTGACTATCTTTCTACCTTGGAGGTCGAAGATTCCTTCAATAGTGCCATGACGCTGCACGTCAGTACCCATAATGGTGATTCCCTCTATGCCTGTTGTCTCGCTGCCGCCACCGAATACAAAGCTGCGAGCGAGTGCTGCCGATGATGGGTCTTTTGCTTCATTTTCAGATACTTGCAGATAAGCCTTTCCAGGAGTCGCTTTGAGGCTTATTCCGTCGTTGCTGAGGTAGAAGCCGAGACGTTCTTTTGTTGTAGCATTATTATATGTGAGACGATAGAGTTTACAACCAGTTTCTGCTGTTACAGTCTTAGCTTCAGCTGGTGTAGCCACAAGGTGGTTGACATCAGAGGAAACTTTTGTCAACTCATTTGTCTCGTTTGCCTTTGCATTGACATACGCTCCGTCAGTCTTCAGTAGCACACCCTCTTCCTTTGCCACTTGGTTGCCGTTGCGTTGTGCCAATGTCATCTTGCCAGCGCTTACCGTTGCGTTATAGACCTTAAGCGTTCTGTCTGACGGAACAGAAAGGGTTACATCGTTTGTCTGATTGCTGAATGTTGCCCAATATGTATAGTTGCCATTTGCATCCTTGTCGCCCTGTGCAGCCTTGATTACTTTATAGTCAGAGCCGGGAACGGGATATTGGTCCTTGCCTAACTGCTGTCCCCATGCCTGCTCAACTAAGGCTTTGCCTTCGGCAAGCAAATAAGCCACCTCACCGCTCTCTATCTGCTGTTTGGTGAAAGCCTTGACCACGTCAGCTTCTACCTTTTCGTCTTCGAAAGTCAGACTTCCCTTACCAACTATTTTGATGTTCTCAGATGAGTTGTTCAGCAATGCCTCCTTGTTGTAAGCTACAATACCCTTTGCGGTTAGTGTACCGTTTACAGAACCTATAATGATTCCTGGATTGTCATTTGTATTCGTCACATCTCCATAACTGAACACATTTTGGATACTTTTGTTAAAAAACGATTGTCCTGCTATGCCACCGGCACAACCTGTGCTTGTAATCTTGCCATAGTTAGCGCAATCTTCGATACTTGTATCATAAGCATAACCTATTATTCCACCAGTAAAGCTATTATTGTTTTCAACGGTTCCATAATTGGTGCAGCGCTTAATGTTTTTTTCACTACTACCTGCAATTCCGCCAACAAACCTTGTACCCTTCACGCTGGAGTGATTCTCGCAGTTTTCGAGATTTATTCTGGCCTCTCCAACAATACCGCCAGTATCTTCTTGTCCTATTACAGTACAATTGTTAGTGGTTTTAATGCCCCTTATATGTGATGGAGAATCCCCGTCTGCATATCCTGCCAAGATACCGGTGTAATATGTCTTCGTGTTTGTCGTGTTCACATTCTCCACCTTGGCATAGTCAAAGATAAGGTCTTGGATAGTCGCACGTTCAGTATAGCCGAAAAATCCCACAAATTTTTGTGCTGTCTTGATATAGAGGTTGGAGATGGTGTGTCCCTGACCGTCCATATTTCCCTTCCAACGATTAGAGTAATTGCCTATCGGAATCCAGCTCAAGAGTTCCTTTCCGTCTTCTGCCGTATGGCAGTAGTTCTTTAGATCGATATCCGCAGTCAGCATGGCAGATGCTGATGAGTGAGTAGTTCCAGCTACTTCGCCTTTGTCCACGATAGTTCCGTTCACATAGTCGCGGAACCAAGCCAAGTGGTAAGGTTTGGCTATCAGGTACACCCCATTTTCTTCTGAAGGCTTCACAGCCACATAATGCTGGCAACGGTCGCAATAGCCATCCTCATTGTTGTCGTGTCCAAGGGCAGGATGCTCTGCGTCCGTTACATCAGTCAATTCCACTGTCAATTGGCTGTCGGAATATATCCTTTGGCAGTCTTGGCATTGCCAATATTCCTTGGTTGCCGCCTCTGTGCAAGTAGCGTTTGCTGCAGCGTGGTGAATTGTCGCTCCGTGTTTATACCTGATTGCGGAACTGGAAGGATTGTTGGTGAAACTACCTGAGATTTTCTCGTTCGTCTTGCAATTTACAAGTGAATTATCTGCATAAACTGTATGCTCCGAACCAATGACAGGATAGAAGTCTCCATCATTAGCCAGATTTTGTCCCCATTTTGCTTCGCTCGAAGCGTTTTGCTGAAGCTGATAGGCAACAACACCGCTTTTCAGCTGAGCTTCTGTAAATCCTGTTGCGTTATCTTCTGAAGGCGTGCCGCTTCCGAAGGCTTTAACATCTTTCTCTTGGCCGTTTACAGTCAGCTTTGCGCCACTATAGTATGCCACCATGCCTTCAGTGGCCCCAGAGCGAGAAAAGCCAAAAGCCATGCCTATATATTGCGTGCTATTCGTAGCAGAAACATTGCCATAGCTGAACACGTTCTGTATCTTGCCTTCGTATACATAACCTGCCATGCCAGCAACACGCTCTGTTCCTTTTACATCTCCATAGTTGGCGCAGTCTTGGATCGTTCCACTGCCGAAATAGCCAACCAAGCCACCTACCCACTGACTTGATGCCGTTACCTTTCCATAGTTGGCACAGGCGGTTATGGATGTACTTGAGTCGTAGCTGCTAAAAAGACCGCCGACCTGTTCTTTTCCTTGTACCGTGGCGTAGTTCACGCAGTTGTAGGCGTTACCCGCAAGTTTACCTGCAATACCGCCAGTTCCATCACCGCCATTAACCTCACAACTTGTTGATGTCATGATATTTTGATAGGTGCCTCCATATCCATAGCCAACCAAAATTCCTGTAAAAGAGTTTGTATTTGTCACATTTGCATTCACAAAGGTTAGGTTTTTGATTGTGCTTATAAAGGTATAACCGAAAAGCCCCGAATATTCTTGGTTTGCATTGATATAAAGGTTGGTGATGGTCTTGTTATTTCCATCGAAAGTGCCCATGTATCTGTTAGTAGTATTTCCAATAGGCTCCCAGCTCACTTCTTCTAAGTTTTGAGACTTATCAGCCGCATGACATACTGTACTCATGTCAATGACCTCAACATTATCTGCTATCTTTGCGCAGATATTATTTCTTCCACGATTCACCTCATCGCGGAACCACTTTAATTCCTCAGCTGTGGTGATGATGTAAGGACTGTCTACTTCGCCATTACCACAGGAAGGCTTCGTTTGTGCCCATGCCCCCCCCCATAAGGCATGAGGATAGCCATCACGAGCAGCAGCATCGTGAATAGCCTGTTTCTTTGTTTTTTGTTATTCATATCTGTAAATTATTATTATTCTACTTTCTTACATATTTTCTCTCATTGCCATCAGATATACTGTAAATCCCAGGATGATGACGAAAGTCTGTCCGAGAAACAGATAGATATAATATCTTCCTCTCTTGATGAAATCACAGAAGCTGTAGCGAGCCTTGTAGTTTTCATCAAGATATATCCTGTAGTCTTGAACCATGGCATAGCCCATGACTATAGCGAACAACAGAAGACACAATGCCACTATAAAAATAGCCTGTTCCTCTTTCATGAAAGTCTGAATTATATTTTCCATGGTGCAAAGATAGTGTTTTTCTTCGGAAAAAGGTGTCTACTTCCCCCACTTAGGTGTCTACTTCCTACAAAATAGGTGTCTACTTGGTGGGGGAAGTAGACACCTAAGGCGTGATTTTATTGTATTTTCGCTCTCCAGACAGTTGGGGAGCAACCTTCTTTCTCTTTGAATATGCGATAGAGATAGGAGCGTGAAGAGAAGCCACATTCGGCAGAAATGATGTCGTTGTTGTAGTCGGGATAGTCGAGCATCATCTTCTTTGCTGCCTCGAAACGTACCTCGGCAAGCCAGATGCGGAAGGTGGAATTAAGGCATGATGTGAAGTAGCGTGATAACTCGTTCTTGGAAATGTTCAGCGAGCGTGACAGGGTGAACATGTTTACTGTGGTGTCTTTGTAGCCCAAATCAGCACACCACTTGTCGAGCTTCTCCTTGATGAACATCTGACGCTCCTGAGAAATTGACTGTAAATTTTCTTTATCGCCTATAGGTTCTGCATACTGCCCATTGGAGCTTTCTGTTTCTTCATCTGCTATGGCTGCGCTTTCTTCTTCCTCCTTATCCAAGAGTTCCTCGGTAGGAACGTAATTGTAGCCCAATGCCACGAAACTCAGGTTGAAGAAAAGGATAGTGAGCAGAGCCAACGGTCCTATTATATATAATAAGGTGGTAGAGAGGATGACGAAAGGCATGGTAAGGGTAGAGAAGAACAGGGCGAAGACACTGGCTCGGGCATATCGCACGTAGGGCAGCATGTCGCCACCTGTCATCAGCTCTAACATTTTCTTGCGTTTCCGCATCTCAATCATAATCATATAGATGCAATACGCTACGTTTGTGCCGAACAATACGAGCATCGCATAGAGCCAGTTGCCAATGTTAAGACTTCCGCTATTGCTGTAGCCTATGCAGAAAGCTGCTATGATGGCGGCATAAATGCAAGCGCAGACGATATTCATCTTTCGGCGGTTGGCATGGGTCGCCTCAATGTTGTATATGCCCATGGCAATAGTGGTGATGCATGGGGTATAGACAAGAATGTTGAAAATAGCTCCCAAGTCATCGCTTTTCGCACGAAAACCCAAGTGCATCTGCAAGAGATATTGTATGGCAAGTCCCGTCATACCTGCAAGTATCAGCCAACGTGACCACTCATAGCGTCGGTTGGTCCACTTCATGTGCAGGTGGGTGATGCCGAGGATAAGGGCATTGATGAGCATGAAGATGAAACATGCGAACTGAAGGAAATATAATGAGTCCATATTGTTTGTTTCCCTAATTGTTTCTCTTCTCCTCACTAAATGCCTTTATCTCATCAGCAAGGACTTTCTGTAATTTCTCTTTCGGTACTATCAACTGATAATCCGCCACTCCAATAGGTTTTCCCAAATCTTCAAGTGCGAGTTCCACCTCTACACGGTCTTTCTCCGCACAAAGTATGATTCCTATAGAACGGTTCTCGTCAGCACCACGTTCAAGACGGTCAAGCAGAGACAGATAATAGTTCATCTTACCTGCATACTCTGGTTTGAAAGGACCTATCTTTAGGTCAACAGCAACAAGGCAGCGCAGTCCACGATGGAAAAACAACATATCTACCTTACTTTCTTTACCTTTGTATTCCAATACATGCTGGTTGCCAATGAAAGTGAAGCCATTACCAAGTTCCATAAGGAAACGAGTGATAGCTTTTACAAGGCGGTCTTCAAGTTCAAGCTCCAGAATGGGACTTGTTACTCCCAAGAAACCAAGATTGTAGCTACTGTTAAACACCTCGTTGGCATACTGCGCTTGTTCGGCAGGAAGAGTACGGTCGAAATTGTTATCTACTCGTGCCAATGCCTGTGTCTCATACATATTGAGTTTGATGGCATTGAGCAACAAGTCACGATTCCAACCTTTGGTTATAGTTTCCTGAGCATAATATAGCGTGGTTGCATCATTAAATCCCTTGCTCAGCAGTAGCAGATTGTGCGACCACGGCAAAAGTGCTACGGAGCGTAGCACTTTTTCATCATGTCCCGCGTAACGTTCATAAAATTTCTTCATGTTCCAAAGTTGACGTGGTGAAACACCCATCTTCGGGTATCGTTCTTTCAGGTCTGCTGACAATCTTCTTACAACGCTGTCACCATACCCACTTTCAATCTTGCGCTCATGAAGCATTTGACCAATCTCCCAATAGGCGGTAGATACGTAGCCATTGACATGTCGGGCTATTTCTGTCCGTGCATGCTCAATTACTGAGACAGCGTGTCGCAGTATCTCAGCATAATCGCTACTTCCTATTGAGAGTTTGTTGTCTTTATTGTCTGTTGTCATTTTATCAGTCTATTATTTGCCATATGCAGATGCATATTTAATTACAAAGGTAATTATAATACATCA
>JAJXBQ010000187.1:0-6577 GCA_021640525.1 Segatella copri | reverse complement strand
TCATTTTCCATCAGTTTTCCACCTTTCTGTGTCTA
The DNA here is from genome assembly GCA_021640525.1 of Segatella copri. Lineage (GTDB taxonomy): Bacteria > Bacteroidota > Bacteroidia > Bacteroidales > Bacteroidaceae > Prevotella > Prevotella copri_S. Next base: position 6,542 of record JAJXBQ010000187.1, on the reverse strand, counting down.
CTTTTTGAGGGGCAGCAATTCATAATTATTGATTGCCTCCACATACTCCCACAGTTTCTTGTAGAAAGGATGTTTCGTCATTGTGTCCTTGTTGCCCAGGATGATGAGCTTCATTCTGGCTCTCGTCATCGCCACGTTCATGCGGCGGAGGTCTTTCAGAAATCCGATCTGTCCCTCATCGTTGGAGCGTACCAGGGAGATGAGGATCACGTCTCTTTCCTGTCCCTGGAAACCATCCACCGTATTCACGCTTATCAGGCGGCGGTAAGGCTTGAAGAACTCATACTTCTTGATGAGCTTCTTGAGATATTGTACCTGGGCACGGTAAGGCGAAATGATGCCTACGTCGATTCTTTCCTCCAAAACGCGCTGCTTGCCTATCTTGGTGAAGTATTCCGCCAGGGTGAGCAGGGTAAGTTCGGCTTCCGCCTTGTTGATACGCCCGAAACTCTCACCCACAAACTGTTCCTTGAAGTTCAAATCAGAATTCTGATTGGCTGCAGATACAGAAGATGATGTGGAAGCAGAATCCTCAGGAGCATCTTCCCCCTCTATGGTTATCTGATTCTCCTCGTTTGATGTATCAATCCACGTTATCGGATGGTCGTAATCCAATACGCTCCGGTATTTGATCTGAGGCGCACTCTCCACCTTGCCCCCGTAGAACCAGTCGCTCGAGAATCGCATGATTTCGTCGTTCATGCGGTATTGGATTTTCAGCAGGGTTACTACCTCGGGCTTGTTTTCGGCGATGCGCTCCATCAGGGTCTTGCCCAGTCCGGCTCTTAATGCCGCAATACTCTTTACGGTAGGCGGCAGCTGACAATGGTCGCCTGCCAGAATCACCCGGCTGGCTCTCTTCATCGGAATCCAGCAGGCAGCTTCCAAAGCCTGCGCAGCCTCGTCGATAAAGAGGGTACCGAACTTCATGCCTTCCAGCAGATGATGGGCTGAGCCTACGAGGGTACAGGCGATGACACGTGCCTCGCCAAAGAGTTCTGCGTTGATGCGGAGTTCTATTTCGGCAGCACGGCTCTTCAGCCTGTCCATCTTCTGATGATAGTTTTCGCTACCCTTCTTTCTGTTCTTTCTTAATTCCCTGATTGCCTTGCGGATTGCCCAAAGCTGAGGGTAATCAGTATGGCTCTCAAAACGACGCTCGTAGGTGAAGCCCAGCATCTTGTCGTTCACGCGGGTCGGGTTTCCGATACGGAGCACGTTGATGCCTCTATCCACCAGTTTTTCTGATATCCAGTCTACCGCCATATTGCTCTGTGCACACACCAGAACCTGGCTTTCGCGCATCAGGGTTTCGTTGATGGCTTCCACCAGGGTTGTAGTTTTTCCGGTTCCCGGAGGTCCGTGAACGATGGCCACATCCTTTGCCCAAAGCACCTCGTTCACAGCCCTTTCCTGGGTAGGATTGAGCCAAGGGAACTTCATCGGTTCGAAGGAGAATCTTCCTGCCTTCTGATGAGAATAGAATAAATCGCGGAGATAAGCCAGACGGTTGTTTTTCGCCTTCATCACGCGGTCCAAGGCCTCGAACATCAGCTTGTAGCTGGTTTCGTCAAAGGATAGCTGTACGCCGATAGGATCGGTTGACTGCTGAAGTTCGAGCAGAGGGGCAGAATCGGGTACGGTAACCACCATTCTGTCGCCATCCACATAACTCACGGTTCCGGTGAAGGAGAAATATTTAATACTTTGACCTTTATGATTAGCGTCTGAAGGGTTTCCTGACTGCTGAAGGGCTGTGTTGCCCTGGTTCTCATTCTTGCTCGTCTTCTTGACCATAAAGAACATGACGGGGCGACCGAACTCAAAATTGTGCTCGATATCCTGGTCAGAGGTTCGGAAAACCTCTATGGCTGTCTGGTTCAGCGAATTATAAAAGCTCTTTCCCACCTGTAGCGGGAACCAGGCATCACCTCGTTTCACCTTCCGCTGCATTCCCATCTGTTCGGTAAGCTTGCGGAAGGCTTCTTTCTCGGTATAATACTCCAGCTGGAGCAGGGTGCGTTGCTGCAATAATGCCTGAATTGGTGAAATCTGTTCCATAATTGGATGCAAAGTTACACCAATTCAGGCAAAAATAAGAAGATAATAGGATAAATTATCTAAAATTTATTTCATGACGCGTTCTACATCTTCGATGGTGCGGTTAAATGGTCCGTTGTGCTCCAGTTTGATGGTACACATGGCTGCCGCAAACTTGCCGGCTTCTACCGGATTGGCTCCCTGCAGGCGCTTGTAGAGATAGCCTGCCGAATAGGTATCGCCGCATCCGGTAGCATCTACTACTTCATGAGGAGGATAGGCTGGAATGTCGTAGAATGTATCATCTACATAAACCAGCGAACCCTCGCTACCCAGGGTGATGATAACCTCGGCTACGCCCCAGGCATGAATCAGCTTGGCGGCTTCCTTCGGGTCCTTCAGTCCGGTAATGGTCTCCATTTCGGTCTCATTCACCTTCAGATAATAGGTGTTCTTGAGCACATCGAGCTTGTCCTTCCAGTCGATGGCGTAAACTTTCTCGTCTCTCACCTCGCGCAGATATCCCTGCACATCGATGGAAACTTTTCCCTTCTTGGCAAGAAAGGCAACCACTTCTGGCGAGAAATCATCGCTCAGCAGACTGCCCAGGTGGAAGACCTTGGCCTCTACATGCTCCAGCTGCTGGATGGTGAAAGGATCTGCCTTGGCAAGCACACGCTGCTTACGGTCGTTGGGATTATCGCCATAAATATTCTCGAAGAAAACCGTATTGCGCGATGGGTTCAAGGTGACGTCTATTCCAGCCTTGAGCATCTTTTCAACCGGTTCCTTCTCGGTAGGATCCATCGCCGTAATGAGCGAGAAACTTACATCCTTTGGCAATTGGTTGATGGCGTAGGCAAAATAAAAAGAGGTGCCGCCAGCCATGTAAACCGTACTGCTCGGGGTCACGATTTTATCCTTTGTTACGTGCCCAATACAACAAATATCTTTCATTTTTATTACATTTTGCGGATGCAAAGGTACTGCAAATCGAGAATAATACAAAAAAAAATGGGAATTATTTTGTTTTGTTCGCATTTTAATGTACCTTTGCATCAAGAAAAAGCAATTTTAAAATATTATCTAGAATAGATATAAAGAAACATTATGTGGTTTGATAATTTAATCAACGTGCATTCGGCGGTGCAAGGCATCGTCATCCTGTCTTTGATTTGTACTTTGGGTCTTGCCCTCGGCAAGATTCATGTCAAAGGAATCTCCCTTGGCATAGCCTTCGTATTCTTCGTGGGTATTATAGCGGGGCATCTAGGGTTCTCTATTGACCAAAATATGCTGGAGTTTGCAGAAAGCTTCGGCCTTACCATGTTTGTGTATGTGCTGGGTCTTTATGTGGGTCCTAACTTCTTCGGTTCGATGCGTCACGAAGGCATTTCACTTAATCTCTGGAGTCTGGCTGTCATCCTGGTGGGAACCTTGTTCTCGCTCGGCTTGTGCTGGATTTTGCCAATCAGTCTGCCTGATATGATGGGCATCCTGTGTGGCGCCACAACCAATACGCCTGCCCTTGGTGCTGCCCAGCAGGCGTTGCAGCAGTTGGGCTTGCCTAGCGAAGGTGCGGCTCTGGGCTGTGCCGTTACTTATCCGTTGGGTGTTGTGGGCGTTATCCTGGCGATGATGCTCTTGCGCAAACTCTTTGTGAAACCGGAAGATCTGGAGATTCGCAATAATGATGATGACGACCATACGTCTATCGGACAATATGTAATCGTGAATCCTGCCCTGAACGGCAATACCATCGCAGAGATTACGATGATGACGCATCGCAAGTTCATCATCTCCCGTGTGTGGAGAGGCGAACAGGTGATAGTTCCTCAGGCTGATACGGTTCTTCATACGAATGATAATGTGCTCGTGGTTACCAATAAGGAAGAGGTCTCGGCGATGCAGATTCTCTTCGGAAAGAAGGTGGATAAGGAGTGGAATAATGATAAGGTAGACTGGAATGCGATTGATGCGAAGGTAGAAAGCCGCATTATCGTTGTAACCCGTCCGGGACTCAACGGTAAGCGCCTGGGCAGTCTGCAGATGCGAAATTCCTATGGCGTGAATGTGAGCCGTGTGCTTCGTGGTGATATCCGTCTGCTTGCTACAGATGACCTCCGTCTGCAGTATGGCGACCGCCTGACGGTAGTAGGCGACCCAACGAGTATCGACCATGTAGAGCAGTTCCTGGGTAATGCCGTAAAGACTCTGAACGAGCCGAACCTCGGTGCCATCTTCCTCGGAATCATTCTCGGTCTTGCCGTGGGAACCATTCCTCTGGATATTCCTGGAATGACGGCTCCTGTACGTCTGGGTATTGCCGGCGGTCCTATCGTGATGGGTATTCTGATTGGTGCGCTCGGACCTCGTGTGCATTTCATCTCTTATATGACGCGAAGTGCGGGTCTGATGCTGCGAGAACTGGGTCTTGCCCTCTATCTCGGTTGCCTGGGTTTGGCGGCTGGTGGACAGTTCTTCGAGACGGTAGTCCGTCCGGAAGGTTTGATGTGGGTAGGCATCGGTTTCCTTATCACGGTTGTGCCTGTGGTTATCGTAGGTCTTATCATCCTGAAGACCAAGAAATACGACTTCGGCAGTATCTGCGGAATCCTCTGTGGAAGTATGGCGAATCCGATGGCTTTGACTTACGCCAACGAGACGCTGGATGGCGATACGCCAAGTATCAGTTATGCTACGGTTTATCCGCTCGGCATGTTTATCAGAGTGGTGATAGCCCAGGTAATCGTGATGTTCTTTGTTTGATATTTCGATGTTTTCATCTGTTTCTGTGGATTCTGTCATCCGCAGATATGAAGAAAGGCTGGTTTCGGTTAGAAATCAGCCTTTCTTGTTATAGTCATTTTCTTTCCCGTCATCGGGTGCTCAAATGTGATTTCTTCAGCATGAAGATGCAGTCTCGTTGCCGTCTCGTTGCCGTAGAGCGGATCGCCGATGATAGGGGCATTCAGACCTTCCTGGTGAGCACAATGTACCCTCAGCTGGTGCGTTCTGCCCGTTTTAGGATAGAGCGCCAGGCGAAGATGGGTATCGTCAATACGCTCTAGAACCTCGTATTCTGTAATGGCTTCCTTGCCCTGTTCGCGGTTTACCATCTGTCGTGGACGGTCTAGAAAATCTGCTATCAGGGGGAGCGAGATGTAACCTCTTCCGCTTTCTGCTTCTTTCAGAATCCGGTTGCACGATTCCTTGTCTTTTCCGCAAACGATGGCTACGTATTTCTTCTGAACCCGATGATTCAGAAACTCCTTCTGCAGGCGATGATAGGCAAACTCGGTCTTGGCAATAATCATCAGTCCGCTTGTTGCCATGTCCAGACGGTGGACGATGAGCGGACCGGTAGCTTCCTGATATTTCCTGCGCATCAGAGTGTAGACGGAAGGCTGGGCTGCATCTTTCCCCGGAACCGAGAGTAAACCCTCGGGCTTATAGATGACTGCCAGTTCACGGTCTTCGTAGAGCGTTTCCACCTTATTATATATAGTAGTTTCGGTCTGTTGGATTTCAAAGACTGTTTTAGGCAGCATCCAATGTAGTATCGGTTTGCATTTTCCGTTGCAGGCAGGATAAAACAGAAGATGATGTCTGATTTCTTCTTTCGGACTCTCTCCCCACCAGAACATCGCCATCTGCAGAGGCTTGTAGCCATGCTGGTAAGCGTATTGCAGGAGTTTCGGCTCGCAGCATTCTCCACTTCCGGCAGGTGGAATCTTAACCGCCTCGTCCTTGAAAATCTCCAGCAGATCCTTGGCTTCTCCTTCCGCATTCAGCATCTGAAATTTCGAAAACAGCCATTGCTGAAGTTCTTCAGATAACTGTTTGCGGAGCTGTTTTGCACTTTTCAAATCCTTTTCGTAGACTTCGTATTCTGTTTCCAGCGCCGTCTTTTCGTTTATCGACTTCTTCAGTCTCTTCAGTTCAGCCTTCATAAACTGGCTCTCTTTTATCATCGCTTTCTCCTCTTCCTCGCTCAGGGGTGTTCCTGCCGAAAGGGCTTCCTGGCGCCTTGCATCTCGCTTTTCCTTTGCTTCTTTTATCTTCGTCTGATAGTTGGCGATAAATTCCTGGCGCTTTTGCTGCAAATCATCAATCAGGCTTTTCCCCTTTATCAGGGTTTCGTTGGCTTCAAACTGTCTGATTTGCTGGTTCAATTCTGAAATCTCAGCCTCATGTACCTTGAAATATCCGTCGGGTTGAAGATAATCGAAAACGGCTGGCACAAAACCTTCCCAGTCGCTTCTGCCGCCAATCTGTCCGCTATAAGCTCTCAGATAGCCAATCTTGCCATTCCCGGCTTCTACGATAAGTACGCCGAACATCTTTCCACGGTCTATTTCCTCCCGCCAGTCGTTTCGCTGTGAGAGTTCATCCTGCAACTCTCTGCATGCTTCGATGCAGAGCGGATGAGGTTCGTAGCTGAATGGATTGTTCATCCTTTCAGGTATATTATTTAGTTCTATATTTTTGAATAAATGCAT
>JAJXBQ010000186.1:0-6587 GCA_021640525.1 Segatella copri | reverse complement strand
AAAGATCGAATGTTAAACTAACATAACCCATGAAGGGACTTTTTCAGTGCCCTCCTTCCTTGACGTTACCAGAGAGGTAATACTTGGATGCGGTGTAGCTATCTGAACCCCAGAAGCTGAGGTCTGCACTATAAGTGAAATGATACTTCAAGTTATCCCAGAGCTGGAGGTCGATAGAGAACTTAGGCACAAACTTATGTGACCAGTTCTTAGCTGCTGGGCGCGCCATCATGGCAAGAGGGTTGTTCATCTCCTGATAGGTACCTCCCATACCTGGGATGGTATAATAGTTGCCATTGGCATCACGAAGAAGCTCGTAAGTATCACGAGTACCTGTAATATTACCATCTGCATCGTATTTATTAGGATCCTCGTAGGTATTATAATACTTCTTCGCCACATTGCTATTGGTTACCGTAGGAGCCAATGTTGGAGCAAGATAGAGGGCACTACCCAATACTGAGCCATTACTATTAGCATCGATACCTGTACTCTTTACACGGGTGTAAGCCATGTTGACGGTTACATCGAGCTTGTTGAGGAAGTTGCGATCCTTGCTGGCATCCAATACATTATAAATGTTGTTGCTACGCATAGAGAGACGCTCATAGTTGCTCTGTCCGTAGTTACCACCTACGATACCTTCCTGCTTGTAGTAGCCCATGGAGAGGTAGTAGTTGATCTTATCGGATGCACCACTGATGCTTACCTCATGGTTCTGTACAGGGGCATTGTCGTTGAATACCAAGTCCTGCCAATCAGTACCAAATCCATTGATAGGATTGCCATTAGAGTCAGTCAGTTTGTATGGATCAGCAAAGATAGGAGCCTGACCACCATTCACTGCACGCTCGTTCTGAAGGATGGCGTAGTCAGTGGCGCTTGTTACATCACGCTTCTTCCATGCGCTTTGCCAACCGTAAGAGAAGTTATAGTTGATCTGTGCCTTTCCTATCTTACCCTTCTTGGTGGTTACGAGAATTACACCGTTGGCAGCACGGGCACCATAGATAGCACCCGAAGCAGCATCCTTCAACACCTCGATACTCTCGATATCACTAGGGTTGAGATAGTCGAGACCACCCTCGATAGGCATGCCGTCTACGATGTAGAGAGGATCTGAATTGCTGATAGTACCTGTACCGCGAATACGGACTTTAGGAGATGCACCAGGCTGTCCTGAAGAAGAGGTTACGTTGACACCGGCAGCCAGACCCTTCAATGCGTTATCAACACGCACTGGGCTCTTGCCAGCCAAATCTTCGGTGCTCACTTTAGCGATAGCAGCAGTTACCACGCTCTTCTTCTGAACACCGTAACCTACAACAACCACTTCATCCAAAGCCTTGTCGTCTTGTTTCAGAGTAATCTTCATGTTGGCTGAAGGACGAATCTCTGCATCCTTGTAGCCAATGTAGGTGATAACCAAGGTCTGGTTAGCATCTGCATCGATGACAAAGTTACCATCAAGGTCGGTAATTGCACCGGCACCCTTGACGCCTTTAACCTGTACGGTGGCTCCGATAACGGGTTCACCCAGGTCATCCAACACGACACCTTTGAAGGTGTTTTTCTGTGCGAGCGCTGACGTCGACATCAATAATGCAGTCGCCAGCAATAGACTTTTTGTTTTCATATTCGATTATTAGTTTAGAAAAATATCTGTTTGTTAGTTCACTCTATTATAATAATGTTTAAGACTGTGCGGCTGTGCATTTCCTAAAATGCGTTAAGCCGTGTTTTCGTTTGCAAATATAATATGATTTTTTGATAATTCCTAGCACCTTCAACAGATAAGTGGGAAAAACACTTGCCTCAAACAACTTATATCGTTAGTTTTCAGATACTTATCTATTTTTAATAACTATACGAAAGTGGATGGGGTAAAATGGAGAAAATGAGGCTAGAACACCCCTGAAACGTTATATCAGTATATTTCAGTGTTCACACTCTGCCACTTTTCATTCGCGCAGCAACGCATTTATTTTCCTAACTATCAGCGGTTTACAAAAGTCCCATTTTTACACCCATCCACTTTTCACTTATCACCCATCATTTTTTCATTATTTATTTAGTAATTTTGCAGATGAATGAGTATATACGCCTAAACGCACAAAAAAAACGTGAGAGGCGGTGTGCAAAACAAACAACTGCAAGAAATAAACAAACCATAATAAATATTACTTATGAAACAGTTCATTTTATCATGTGTCCTGTCGGTTGCAGCCATCGCTCCGTCTCAGGCACAGCAGACTACCAGACGATTGCCAGTCTATCTCGACCAGACCAAACCGGTAGAGCAGCGCATCGATGATGCCATCTCCCGCATGACGCTGGCAGAGAAGATACGCATCATCCATGCTCAGAGCAAGTTTTCATCAGCCGGTGTACCACGCTTGGGATTTCCTGACTTCTGGACGGATGACGGACCTCACGGAGTGCGTCCTGACGTATTGTGGGATGAGTGGGAACAGGCTGGTCAGACCAACGACTCCTGTGTAGCCTTCCCTGCCCTCACCTGTCTTGCCGCATCATGGAATCCGCAGATGAGCCGCATCTATGGCGAAGCATTGGGCGAAGAAGCCCTGTATCGCGGCAAGGACATGATTCTGGGTCCTGGCGTCAACATTTACCGCACGCCTCTCAACGGCCGCAACTTCGAGTATATGGGCGAAGATCCGTTCCTGGCAAGCATCATGGTTGTGCCGTATATCCAGGGATTGCAGTCTAAGGGCGTATCAGCCTGCGTAAAGCATTATTGCCTGAACAACGACGAGGAATACCGCCATCAGGTCAACGTAATCGTAAGCGACCGTGCTCTCCACGAAATCTATCTCCCTGCCTTCAAGGCGGCTGTTGAGAAGGGTAAGACATGGGGCATCATGGGAGCCTACAACCTATATAAGAACGAGCACAACTGCCACAACCAGTGGACTCTGAACAAGATTCTGAAGGGCGACTGGAAGTATGACGGTGTCGTAGTAAGCGACTGGGGCGGTGCTCACGACCTGGAGCAGTCTGTAAAGAACGGGCTGGATATGGAGTTCGGCACCTGGACAGACGGTCTTACGATGGGCGCTACCAATGCCTACGACAACTATTATCTCTCCATGCCTTACATGAAGGCCATACAGGAAGGCAAGTTCACCCAGAAGGAGCTGGACGATAAGGTACGTCGCGTATTGCGCCTCTTCTATCGCACTACGATGAACCCGAACCGTCCTCATGGCTTCCTCTGTTCCGAGAGCCATTATGCAGCAGCCAGACAGATTGCCGAGGAAGGCATCGTATTGCTCCAGAACAGAAACAATGTGCTCCCTATCAACACCCAGAAGGCTAAGCGCGTACTGGTAGTAGGCGAGAATGCCATCAAGATGATGACCGTAGGCGGAGGCTCTTCTTCGCTCAAGGTACAGCGCGAGATTTCGCCTCTCGAAGGTCTGAAGACGCGCCTGAGCAAGGACGGCATCGAGGTAGATTACGCACGCGGATATGTGGGCGATGTAACGGGCAACTACAATGGCGTTACAACCGGTCAGAACCTCGAAGACAAACGCAGCGAGGCTGAACTGATAGCCGAAGCTGTAGAGAAAGCCAAGACTGCCGACTATGTCATCATGTTTGGCGGCTTGAACAAGAGCGACTTCCAGGACTGCGAGGGTCACGACCGCAAGCAATATGAGCTGCCATACAATCAAGATAAGCTGATCGAGGCTTTGGCTAAGGCAAACAGAAACTTCGTTTATGTCAACATCTCGGGCAATGCGGTAGCGATGCCTTGGAAGGCTAAGGTTGCCGGCATCGTACAGGGCTGGTTTATCGGTTCGGAGAGCGGCGAAGCCCTGGCAAGCATCCTTACAGGCGATGCCAACCCTAGCGGCAAGTTGCCGTTTACATGGGTCAATTTGCTGAAAGAAGTTGGTGCTCATGCTCTCAATACCTATCCGGGAACCTGGCGTCAGGAAGGTGGAGCCAGCACGAAGGGCAACATCATTGATGAGGAATATAAGGAAGGCATCTATGTAGGTTACCGCTGGACCGATAAGGAGCGCATCAAGCCTACCTTCGCATTCGGTCACGGCTTGAGCTATACCCAGTTTGCCATCTCTAATCTCCGCAGCGACAAGGCGCAGATGAAGCAGGACGGCACAATCACCTTTACCGTAAACGTAAAGAATACCGGAAAGCGTGCCGGATCAGAGACGGTTCAGCTCTATATCCACGATGTCAAGGCATCAGTAGATCGCCCTCAGAAGGAGCTGAAGGGATTCCAGAAGGTTTATCTCCAGCCAGGTGAGAGCAAGGATATCAGCATCACCATCGGAAAAGAGGCCCTCAGTTTCTATGATGAGGCATCTTCATCCTGGAAGGCTGAAGCCGGAAAGTTTGAGGCTCTTGTTGGTAATGCAGCCGATAACCTGAAGCTCAAGAAAGCCTTCGAGCTCTTTTAAAAAGAATGATTCGATTCTGAGAAATTGAACGGAGGGAAGAAATAAATATAACGCATAAAAGCTTGACGTCGTAAAACGCGACGTCAAGCTTTTATTGTATTCCCCTGCTTTTCATCCTATCGACAAACTTGTAGAAACGGGGATTTTCCAAAATATCAATATCCTGATTATCAGAAGATTAACCCACTTGACACCATAAAACAGGGCGCATGGGTATCTGCAGCATTTACTCCTGAATTTTCGCAAGTTTGCGCCATCACGCCCAGAAAGGCTTATTTCATGCCAATCTGCTTAACGCACTGCTCGAACTCTTCTCTGTCACAGATAGCACTATTCTTGATTTTGGCGCGATAATTATAGATAGTGTTCACAGAATAGTGAAGGAACTCGGCAATCTTAGAACTGTCCTCGATGCCCAGACGGATAAGGGCAAAGATACGGAGGGTGGTAGAAAGACGGCTGTCATCTTCGAGCACGATACGCTCTTCAGGCTTCAAGAGGGCATTGAACTCCTCAACAAAGTCAGGGAAGAGTTTCAGGAAGGCGGAATCGAAATACTCATACAGCTCGCCCATGTAGGCCTCGCCAGCCTGCATCTGCTCCAGCAACCTGTTGAATTCTCTAGCCTTCACCAGTTTCACTACTCGCTTGCGCATGGTCTCTATCTTGTCGACATAGATGGCACAAAGGCGCAGGAATCGACCAATATATACTTCCTTCATCTTGTTACTCTCGTTGAGTGAATGGTTCATCTCATTGAGAGAACGATTCATCTCGTTGAGCGAATGATTCATCTCATTAAGACGCTCATTAGCCAACTGCAAAGCATGGTTGGTTTCCTTCTGCTTATGATGGGCCGCAGCAATGCGCTTGCGCTGCTTGTTGGCATAGTAGAGCAAGACCATAACCACGAAGAGAAGCAGGGCAGAACACGCTACCATGAACCGCAGATGCTGGTTGCTCGCTGAAAGTTCTTTCTGATAGCCCTCCTCAATCTGCGTGAGCACAGGCATGATCTGGCGGCTGCGGCTAGGCGTATTGAAAATGGTAGCCGACTGCCAGGCAAACTTGATATACTCATGAGAGCGCTTCTGCTCGCCCGGGTCGGCGTTGAGAAGATTGGCAACTTCCCAGAGAGACCCCTGGTCCGTCACAGCCAACTGGACATCGCAGATAGCAGAACGCAAGAGGCAGCGGAGGAACTGTTCTTTATCACCAAACTGATTGTAGGTCAAGCCGCGATAAAACTGTACAATGGCATACTGATGGGTGCCCGGTTTCGTCATCGCCAGCCGCTTATCGCTCAATCGCAAAGCCTCCTTCATGTTGCCCGCATCGCGTGCCCTCACCTCCTGCATCTGCAGATAAAGGTCATCATCATGGCTGAATGTGCTGTCTATTGCAGCCTGATAGGCATTAAGCTTGCCGGTATAATATTTCTTCAAAGAGGGAACATTGGAATAATATGCCATCTCACCATACAGGTGCTGGCAAGCCCAGAGGTAGTTGCGCCTGCCCTCAGCATCAAGATCAGCGATATTGACAGACTTCAGCAGGTCGTACGATTCGGCATAATCGCCCGTGGTAGATTCCTGGAAAGCAAGCAGCGCCTTGGCATTTCCCTCTTTCTTCTTATCGCCCATTCTGATGGCAAGTTCCATGCACTGGTTGATATATTTCAGCGCCATGTCGTTCTTGTAGGAGCGGTATTCCTCAAAGAGCGCAAAGCAGGCATCATACTTACTGCTTAGGCGCCTGGCGGTCTTCAGTTTCTGCTCCCAATCGCGAATTCGGGCTTCACGTACCTTCACATAATCAGCCGAATGGGCAATGGCATTGTCCAGACTCTGCAAAAGCTGCTCTATATTATCTGCTGTTTTTGCTGAAAGAGAAAGAGGCATCAAGACTAAGAGCAGGAAGAAGAATGCCTTTCCCCATAATTCATTTATGCGATACATCAACTTGATTTCGTTAAGATTGATTTATTTTCATGAGGTTTCACGTGCAAAAGTAATAAAAAAATCGGAAACGACAAAATCTGATATAGAAGAAATATAGATTTCTTCGCATTTTTCGTCTATACCGCATCCACTTTTTGTATATCCCCCATTTTTCTTATCTATCTCATTATCAGAT
>JAJXBQ010000185.1:0-6602 GCA_021640525.1 Segatella copri | reverse complement strand
ATGCTAGAGAGTCCTTACGTGAGGTAAGGGCTCTCTCTCCATACTTTTTGATTCATTTAAAAAATGCTAATAATTCGGTATATTTTTCATTGTTTAATAAAAATAAGATACTTTTGTATTTCGATATATAGATACTAACAATAGAAAAATAACATGGGATTAAATTTAAAGAAAAAAGTACTCTTCTTTTTAGTGTTGGGGCTACAGATGTGGATGTCTGCTGCTTATGCCAACACGGGAAGGCTGTATACGTCCAATGACTTGACGAGCAGTCAGGTTAAGCAGATTGTCCAGGATAAGTATGGCTTTATCTGGGTGGGTACTAACTATGGCCTAAATCGCTTTGATGGTTACACTTTTACTCCGTATCTGTGCAATCCGACAGATCCATCAACCATTCTGGACAATGGCACCATAAAGTTATTGCCTTACGATAAGGAGAGCTTGTATGTGGGTACCAACAATGGTCTTTACAGATACTCCTACAGTAACAATAGTTTTGAGATGATTCCGATTCCTGACAGGACGGAGAAGATTAGAATAAGCGAAATCTTGGAAGATAGGCAGCACAATCTCTTGATTGGTACGGCTGGTTTTGGGGTCTATAAGTTGGATGTGGCATCCGGGAAAATGACCAAGCTTGGCAAGCTTTTTGCAAATTCCGTGGCCAATTTCTTCTCTCACATGTATCTGGATGCCCAAGGGTATCTATGGCAGTTTAATCATACTGATTTCATCAGAAAGTATCGCTATGATGGCAAGCATATCAAGCTCGTCAAACAGTATCAGGTTACTGGCATGTATGGTGTAGTCTATTCCTATGCCATTGACAACAGGGGCTTCTTCTTGGTAACAGGTAGTGGACTCTTCCGTTATGACTATGCTAAGAATAGTTTCTCTAGATACGAACTGGATTTCTCTGTGGCTCCCAACCATAATTTGATTACCTCTGCCTATCTGGATCAGCATGGAAACTTGTTGCTTGGCACTGCGGGTGATGGTGCTTTCATTGTGCCTCGGGGCAGCAGAAAGGTGCACAAGGTGGAGCAGAATAGCAATTCTTTCTCCTTTGGCAATGCCCACGTCAGCGAAATCTTTGTGGATAAGGATGGCAACCAATGGTTTGGCTGCTATAAGAAAGGTCTTTACCTTCTTAATGAGGACCAGGATGTGTTCCATTCCGTTCCATTGGCTGATTTTGGAATAGGTATGGAGACGGTGTCGGCTGTTGCGGGCATTGGGCAAGAACAGATGATGTTTGTGGTGAGAAACTATGGCTTGTTTCTTCTCAATGTACGCACGGGTGAAACCCAAAAACTCAAATGTCCTCCTTTTCCTAGTCTTTTGTCATTGGACAGCGACAAGAATATTTACGTCAATGCTCAAGGGGGCATCTATGCCTATAATCTCTCTAATCAGAGTTGGCACTTGGTGATATCTGGTAAAGGAAAGTCTTTTGATGGTATGGTGTTCGATGACCGTGGTTATTGCTATATGAAAAGTGCGGGCAATGGCTTGTATATCTATAATGCTAAGACCAAGACGTTTAGGCAGTACATGATGGATGAGAAACGTCCACATGGAACGGTATGCAACAACTGGATTTCTAACCTTCGATTGGATTCCAAGGGACTACTCTGGTGTGCGACAGTTTATGGCGTATCTTGCTTGGATACGAAGACTTGGCGTTTTGACACTGCCATTCCGCATACCTTGCTAGAGGGAAAGGTGTGTCTGAGTACATTGGAACTGAAGGATGGCAATGTGGCTATAGCTACAGAGATGGGCCTCTATCTCTATGATGTGAAGGCTCGAAAAGTGGCAATTTTCCCTCATTCAGAGGCGATTCAAGGTCTCAAGATTTTCTCGCTTCGATTGGATGACAAGGATAATCTATGGATGAGCACAGCTCAGGGCATCTGGAACTACGACAGCAAGGCTAAGGCTTTTTTCTCCTTTAGTCGTGGCAATGGGTTGGTTTCAAAGGAATATCTAGAGGAAGTTGATGGCTATTGCGGCAATGGAGCCATTTGTTATGCCTATTCTGATGGACTTACCTATTTCTATCCATCTGAGGTAAGGGAAAAGGATGGCAAGATGGGCAGGGTGTTCCTATCTGGTGTCTGGGCTGATGGTAAGATAATGCCTGTGGCAAGTGATAAGATACAAGTACCTAGTGACTGCAAGTCGGTGGAGATGAATTTCTCTCTCTTCGACTACAGAGGTATGGACAATGTTGTGTTTCAGTATCGCATCAATGGTGGTACATGGGTGAGCAATCCTGCTGGCGACAACTCTTTCAATTTCACAGGTTTGTCGTATGGGCATTATAAGATAGAGGTACGTGCCTGTTCCAATGGTAAGTATTCTGTATATAATAGCGTGATAAGCCTAGAGGTGGAGACCCCATGGTATTGTTCCATCTGGGCTTTCCTGATTTATCTGCTCATCGTGGCAATGATGCTGGGTGGTGCCATCTATATATATATACGCAAGAAAAGGGGCGACCTGGAGGAGGCAAAGATGCAATTCCTCATCAATGCCACCCACGATATCCGTTCGCCGCTTACTCTGATTATGGAACCGCTGAAGAAACTGAAGGAGCGTTTGCAGGGGGATGTGGAATGCCAGGACGATATTGATACCATCGACCGTAATGCACAGCGACTGCTCACCTTGGTGAACCAAATATTGGACAAGCGCCGCATAGACAAGCACCAGATGAACTTGCAGTGCAGAGAAACCAATCTCGTGGATTACACCAAGGGGCTTGTAGCACTCTATACCTATAATGCTAACTTGCGTGGCATACAGATGAAGCTTGATATGCCTGAGAAACCAGTGGACGTGTGGATAGACCGTAATAAGCTCGACAAGGCGATTGCCAATCTTCTCTCCAATGCCTTCAAGTATACGCCGAATGGTGGAGAAATCGTGGTGCGCATCACAACGGGGGGGGGATGGAAAGATAAGACTTTTCGTCATCGACAGCGGAAAGGGATTTGCCGATGATGCCAATATGGTCAAGCTTTTTGATAGATTCTATCAGGGCGGCAACTCTGCAGATATGCATCTCGGTGGCTCTGGCATCGGTCTGAACCTTTGCCGTTCCATCGTTCGTTTGCATGGTGGCGAGGTGTATGCCGAGAATCGTACGGATGGTAAGACGGGCGCTTGCTTTACCATTGAACTCTTGAAGGGTAAGGAACATCTCAAGGCTAATCAAATCTATCTGGAAGAGAATAAGGAAAAAAATGAGACGAAGGCTAAGCGAGCCATGGCTAACCGTAATGTCAAGATATTGCTAGTGGATGATGATATCGAAATCTGCCGTTATCTCAAGTCGGAACTGAGCGACTGGTATCGCTTTGTAATCTGCAACAATGGCAAGGAGGCGCTGAAGCAGCTGCTTTCTGGTGATTTCGACTTGGTGGTAAGCGATGTGGTGATGCCGGAGATGGATGGTATCACGCTGCTTAGAAATATCAAGGGCAATGCCAATATCAGCCACGTGCCAGTCATCATGCTTACTTCCAAATCGGAAATCAGCGATAGGCTAGAGGGTATTAAGCTAGGAGCTGATGCTTATCTGGCAAAACCATTCAGTCTGGAGGAACTTCATCTCACGATAGACAATCTCATCGACAATGTACGTCGCCTGAAGGGTAAGTTCACTGGAGCTCTGAAGCAGGATGACAAGGTGGAGAAGGTAGAGGTGAAAGGCTACGATGAGGAGCTGATGGAGCGTATCATGAAGGTAGTGAACGAGAACTTGAGCGATTCTGACTTCAATGTAGAGAAGATGTGTGATGAGGTGGGCGTAAGCCGTACTCAGCTGCATCGTAAGTTGAAGGAAATGACCGGTGTTCCTACTAGCGAGTTCTTGAGAAACATCCGTCTCAATGAGGCTGCCCGATTGATAAGAGAACATAAAATCAACATTACGCAGGTTTCTTACATGGTGGGATTTGCCAATAACAGTCATTTCTCCACTGCATTTAAGAAATATTTCGGTATGTCGCCTACGGAATATGCGGCAAGATACTCTGAGTAAAGTTTTTGAAACACTAAAATAAGTCATTATGATTGTTTATTCGTAATTTTGCAGCGTTAAACGAATAAATAATCATAATGATGAATACAACGAAAATCTTGGCTTTCAGAAAGCCGTTACTGATGATCGCTCTGCTGAGCATTGCGCCTGCCTTGGGTGTTGTGGCGCAAGATAAACTTTATAAGGATGAGTTCCCGCTGGGCGACATCACCCTTCTGGATGGACCATTGAAGCATGCTCGCGACTTGAACGTGCAGGTGCTCCTGAAATATGATTGCGACCGCATGCTGGCCCCTTATCGCAAGGAGGCTGGCTTGCAGCCTCGTAAACCTTCTTATCCCAACTGGGATGGACTGGACGGACATGTGGGCGGACATTATCTGTCGGCTCTTGCCATCAATGCAGCCACAGGCAATGAGGAATGCCGCAAGCGCATGGAATATATGATATCCGAACTCCAGCTGGTGCTTGATGCCAACAATCAGCGCCATGACGCCTGGTGCCATAACTATATCGGTGGTGTTCCGAATAGTGCCAAGATGTGGACGGCTTTCAGTAAAGGAGATTTCGGACCTTACTTCGGAACATGGGCACCTTTCTATAACATTCATAAGATGTATGCAGGACTTCGTGATGCATGGCTCTATTGTGGAAATGAACAGGCAAAGAATCTGTTTCTGAAGTTCTGCGATTGGGCTGTGGACATAACGCATGATTTGAGCGACGGACAGATGGAGAAAATGTTAGGCAATGAGCATGGTGGCATGAACGAAGTGCTTGCTGATGCATACGCTATTACCGGAGAGCAGAAATATCTGAATTGTGCTCGCCGATTCTCTCACAAGCTGTTGCTGATGCCAATGGAAGAAGGCAAGGATTGTCTAGACAATATGCATGCCAATACACAGATTCCAAAGGTTATCGGCTATCAGCGCATCGCTGAGTTGGCTCATGATGTGCAATATCACAATGCCAGCGAGTATTTCTGGGAAATTGTGACACGTCAGCGTTCGCTGGCTTTGGGAGGAAACAGTCGACGTGAGCATTTTCCTACTAAGGAAACATGCATAGACTATATCAACGACATCGATGGTCCGGAGTCTTGCAATACCTATAATATGCTGAAGCTTACCGAGGATTTGAACCGAGTGAAACCTGATGGAATGTATGGTGACTTTTATGAGACTGCGATGTTCAACCATATCCTCTCTGCCCAGCATCCGCAACATGGTGGCTATGTCTATTTCACTTCTGCCCGTCCTCGTCATTACCGCAATTATTCTGCTCCTAATAAGGCAATGTGGTGTTGTGTGGGAACAGGTATGGAAAATCACGGAAAGTACGGACAGTTTGTCTGGACGCACGATAAGGGTGTGAAGGCGGAGGATGATGCGCTCTATGTGAATCTCTTCGTGGCTTCCGAATTGAATTGGAAGGATCGAAAAATGATTCTTCGCCAGCAGACTGCCTTTCCTTATGCAGAAACATCTGTCATAGAAGTAACCAAGGGTAAGGGGACTTTTATCCTGAAAGCTCGCAAGCCATCCTGGTGTGACAACTTCACCGTGACAGGTGTTGGCTTCGATATCAACAGTTATGAGGAGAATGATTTTGTTTGTATCAAAAGAAAATGGAAGAAAGGAGATAAGTTAAAAATCTCTATGCCTATGCACGCTTCCATCAAACCGATGGTCAATGTGCCTCAGTATGTGGCAATCATGTATGGTCCTATCCTGCTCGGCATGAAGACTGGAACGGAGGATATGCGTTCGCTCATAGCAGATGACAGTCGTTTCGGGCAGTATGCCGGTGGAAAGAAACTGGCTCTTGACGAGGCTCCTATTCTGTTGCCGAAACATCTCGACGACATTGCCAAAAACCTGAAGCCAGTTCCTGGCAAGCCTTTGCACTTTAAACTTGCCACCCGAATGGAGAATGCCATTGATGGTGAACTACAGCCTTTCTTCGAGATTCATGATTCTCGATATATGATGTATTGGTTGGCATTAGGCGAGAATGATTACAAGGCTTATATGCAGAAGTTGGCTGATGAGGAAAAAGCCCGTCAGGCTTTGGAGGCTAGAACTGTGGATAAGGTGAACCCTGGAGAACAGCAGCCTGAGACTGATCATAACATGGAGGCTGATGCTACAGAGCATGGCAATACAGAAGGTGTCTTCTTCCGCGATGCGAAGGATGGACATTTCTTCAGCTATCTGATGCAGACTAAAGGAGAGAGTAATCTTAGTCTCCAGCTTAAGTTCTGGGGGCAGGATGAGTGGCGCACTAGTGAGTTTGATATCTACATTGACAATCAACTTCTGACAAGTGTAAACAACAGTCATCGTTGGCGCACCACCCAGTTTAAGACCGTTGATTATGCCATTCCTTCTGAGTTTGTTAAGGGCAAGGAGGAAGTAAGAGTGAAGTTTGTGGCCCATAAGGGAAAACAGGTTGGTCAGATTTATGGAGTTCGACTTGTGAAGAATTAATTGATAAGGAACGTTTATATCAGAAAAGCTGATTTCGCATGTTGCGAGGTCAGCTT
>JAJXBQ010000184.1:0-6620 GCA_021640525.1 Segatella copri | reverse complement strand
GCGATGCCCTGGGCTAGGAGCTTTTGGGCCTTCAGCCCGTTCTTGAACCACATGCTAAAATACAACACCATGATATTGAAGTGAATTATATCGAAGAAGATGATGTTACTCAAGATGTTACTCAAGATGTTACTCAAGGTGGGTCTCAAGGTGGTATTCAAGGTATCCCTTACCCCACTTCCACCACTACCTCGCTGCCCCTGACCATCGCCTTCTTCACGCGGTCGAAGAGTTGGAGGAAGAGTTCCTGGCTCCTCAGAACGAAGCCGGGCGCATGAGCCTCACCGATGAGGATGCCACCCTGGCGCAGTCGGAACGGACCATTGCCCGGCTGCATCATGGGACAAGGAAGGGCATAAAGCTCTTCCAGACACCCGAACTCATGACTCTTGCGCTCCATGCGGCAAAGCTTGCAGGTTTCGGGGAGAGGAAGAGAGGAAGATGAAGAAGAATCATCCCTTACCGGTTCGAGGAAAAGCATCTGGCGGGCGAAGCATTTGCATTTAGCCACCATGATGTGATATTCACCCGGCTCCAGACTGCCACCCTCGCGCTCCATCGTATCACAAATGTACTGATGGCCTGCAACGATACCCTGGCGATTAACTACTTCCTGACTAAGGCGACCAAC
This sequence comes from Segatella copri, assembly GCA_021640525.1. Classification (GTDB taxonomy): domain Bacteria; phylum Bacteroidota; class Bacteroidia; order Bacteroidales; family Bacteroidaceae; genus Prevotella; species Prevotella copri_S. Next base: position 5,989 of record JAJXBQ010000184.1, on the reverse strand, counting down.
AATGGCACCATGAGCTCTACGAAAACGATTTAAAAACAACTTTATCATAACACGAAATAACTTAAAAACAACAATAGAAAAACATTTGAAATTCACATTCACTTTCACATTTTCTGAACGTAAAACGACTGGTAATAATCAGACAAATCCTTGCAACCTTCCGGCAACTGATGGTACACCAGCTGAGGGAACATTTCCTTCAGTTTCATATAAAGACCGATGCCCGGCTTGTCCTGATCAGGCCACATGTGAAGATTCCTTCCCGCTAAAAGATTGCGACATTCTTCATTACAAAGCGTAGCACTCGGGATGGCTATTGCCTTGTAACCCATAGACATAGCGCTCCAGCAGTCGGTACATCCCTCGGTAATAACCAATGGCTCTTTTTCTGTCACCTGCGGCAAGATCTGCATCCCATATACCATCGGCTTGCTACCTGGTGCAAACTTAAACCGCGGTTTTTCTTCAGTCTTATCTCCCAGATATCTGCTCTGAACCGTCAGCAGATCGCCATGAACGTCATAATAGGGAATCAACAGGGAAGGACCATCAAAAAACTTTCCACCAAAGCGATAGCCAGCAATGGAGAAATCTGTGCTCACCACTCTACACCAATAGATATATTCCGGGCGCAACTTTCTCTGATAGAACAGGAAATCCTTGGCTTTATCTGTCAGTTTCTTGCCCATGAGCATACGCATCAGATAATCTACGTCAGGCTTATGCTGAAACTCGCCTCTGAGATTGAGTCTGTCCGTATCACATTCAGATTTTCTATGCTCAGCAACAGCTTTATCCCGATGAAGCACCTCCTTACGGTTTCCCGCAGAATGATTACCGGCGCTGATATTGAATCTTCTGCACAGCCATTGGCAAGCCTCCGAAAAAGAGAGATTCTCCCGTTTCATCACCAGGTCGATATTATCTCCACCCCACCCGCATGCAAAGCAATGACAAGTGTTGGTGGAAGTCCAGAAATGCAAACTCGGATGGGTATCATTATGACTGATACAAAGGGCATTATGATACCGCAAACCCATTCCCAATTCATCAGCAACCTCCAGGATGCTGATAGCTCTAAGTTTAGAGAGCGTATTTGAATCTATATATTCTGCCATCTTCTAATTGTCCTTTTTAATATTACCATCACCAATAGTGCCTTTCTGCTGCGTCTTTCTAAGCACCTTTCTATCCTCGCCCTTTGCTGGTTTTTCGAGCCATCCCCATCTGCGCCAGTTGTACACCATGTTACGGGCAGGCGTCTTGAGCTCCTTCTGTTTCAGAAATTCCTCGAGGAACTGATAAGAGAATTCCTGCGGCAACTCGCTGAAATAGTCTACAGTATGATAAGGCTCTCCTTCGCCCTCGGCAGAAATCTGCTCGAAAGCCTTGCCCCACCGCTGCAACATATTCTGCAAGATGCGGTCGGCACAAGCCAGATAGGTCTGCCTGACCAGTTTCCGGATTTCCTTCTCGCTCTTCTTCCCTTCCACTTTGTAAAGCACTTGCATGAGGGCAGCGATGCGGAAGGCTGAAACCGAACTGCGCTTGTAGAAGACATCCATCGACTTGGACATGGTTTTCACCACCTGCTGGCGGCAGTCGTTACACCATTTTACCACCGTCTTGTAGAGCCAGCTCATATCTTCCTCTATCTCCTGATGGAATTTTCCATCTTCCTCGTAGCACAACCCGAAGAGCTTATCCAATGTATTCTCCAGCTCATTACGCTGCATATCGGTCAACGCCTGAAACTGTGGCGGATTGTCGCCCAGATGACTGATGAGCGGGCATAAGATGGTTCGGGTTACAGCACCGCCCTCAATGGCAGCCTTGTTCATATATCTGCTCACCGCACTCTGAGTGCCGCAGAAAACGAACGACAGCAAGGCATCTACCATGGCACTATAGCTGGATTCGCTCATGAAATCCTGACCATAGACGCTGCCTAAATCATAAGCCGTCTTGATAACCTGCGAGAGGTCGGCAAACTGGCGCTTGGCAGAATGCACGATGGCAGAAATCTCATCGGCAAATTCGAAGAGCGTCTTCGGAGCACCATAGAGCTTGACTGCTGCATCGCATCGCTTGATAAACATGGTGAGCGATACGGTTTCGGGCAGGATGGTGATGTCGGTCTTCGGTTCGGGTGGCAGCTTGCCATCCTTCTTTCCCTGGCGTCGCTTCAGGGCAGCATACTCCTGCTCCTTGGCTCTCATTTCGCTGTCGCGCTCGATGAAAGGTTTCATCAGGGTACGCATGATGTATCTGGCAAACGACTTTCCGCTCGACTGCTCGCCCTCTACGATGACCTGCAACACGATGGCCGATTTTTCTCCCTGATTATCATACACATACTGTATTCTGACACGTGTAAGATAAACGCTGAGCATGGCAGCAGCCACCACCAGCGTAGGATACTTGAGGTCAGAAGGCGAAGTGATCATCCATTCTCTGATGCCCGACGGATAATCCTTATCGGCAATCAGGTGATGCATGGGCATCTCTTCATTCTCTTCAGCCTGTTCAGCCAGCTTTTTTCCTATCAACCCAGATGATACCTTGTTATTGATTCCGCCCTTGGTATCCTCAGGCTTTGCCACTGGATTAGTCCGAGACGCTTCCTGTGGAGGTATTTTCTTTCCTTTTTCCATAATCCCAATCATTGATTATTTCTGTATGCAAAAGTAAGGAAAAAAAGCCTCTCAGGCAATAGGCGTCCTGCCGGTTCGCCTCCTACTAAGCCTCATCGCCGGCAACTAAGCCTTCCGCTAAGCCTCGGGCTCATCTGAAGGCAAAAAAAAAAGCACTCTTTGCTTGCAGACGAAGCAAAAAGTGCTGATACTGTATTATTTTTAACTGAACTTTCGCAAGTTTTGCCCACACGCCCTGAAAGGGCAGAAGCCCCTAGCCCAGGGCATCGCCCTGGGTAATTACGTAAGCAAACCTGTCGCCCTGTAAGGGCAAAAGCTTTAAAACTCCAGGCAAAACATAAAGCTTTTGCCCTTACAGGGCGTCTTGCTGATTGCCATCATACCCAGGGCGATGCCCTGGGCTAGGGGCTTCTGCCCTTTCAGGGCGTATGGAGCTTACATACGAAACTTGAGTTTCTAAAAAATCTTCTGTTCAGATATGTTCCTATTCTTTTATATTATCACCCCCACTGACATAAGAAAGAACCAAACGGCGAACCACGGCATGAATGTCTTCATTAGGGAACTTCTGGCGATATTTCTCCGTAAGGTCTTCGCAGAAATACATCTTGCTATGAACCAAAGAAGAAGGAATATTTTGATCCATAAACACATCGTATGTTGCAACAGGCTTGCCATCCTTTGTGTCGACAGGCACAATATCCATCTTATACCAACCAAGTACAGATGCGGCAGAGAACAATCTATAATTGTCCTTACTCTCCACTTCACCAGCGTTGCGCAGTATATATCCGTCAGCAGACTTATCGTCCTCAGGATTCACCGCATATAGCATATATAAAGCAGCAAGCGTCGAGTGTTTTTTTGTGACAAACTGATATTTTTTGCTTCCTCCAAAAGGAGGGTTTGCCTTCAAATCCTGCTCTATATCCTCACGAATTTGTGGCGCATCCACCACAAACTCTACTTCACCAGTATAATTGACGACAGATTTCGATGACTGTGGTTTTGGCGGAATAACCTCACCATTGTCATTGCTGTTGTCACACGCACAAAAAGCCAAGACTACCAACAATAGATAGACTGATATTTTTACTAAATACTTCATATCCAAATTTGTTTATCAAACCTATTTTATTGTTAAACGTAGAATATGCCTAAAGCTTGCTCTATTTTACGTTTTTAACATTCCATCTAAAACTTGCCAACACTCACAAGAAGCAATCATTTCCCCGCTTCCTACTGCCCCTTACGGTAGATGGCGACAAAACGGTTAGCGATATTGATGAGTTTCTGCCGGGCATTAGGATCACTTACATCATCAAAGAACCAGTTGGGATATGTGCCATGCATCTTGGAGAAACGCTTGGAGATGACACTGGCATTGGTCAGGTCGGAAGGCAATTTCAGCTGCTCCGTAAGATACTTGCAGAAAGATGCGCCATTATCAAATTTGCCTTCAAAATCGTTGATATCAGAGAGCGCCACCATAATCAGGGCATAGTCTTTCTTCAAAGGGATAGCCTTCTCGTCTATCATCTTCTGCAAGGCTCGCTTTACTCTTTCTCCCTGGCTCAAGTCGCCCCATTCCTTCTCATTATCTTCTTCCGTTTTTTCCTGCCCGCCGTTTTCCTGATGCTCATCGTCTGTCACTTCCAATTCTAATGTCCTCTTCTGTTCAGGCTCGAATCCGTGCAGATAATCTTCATCATTGTTCTGGCGCATCAGTTCATTTATCTGAGATGAAACGAAGAAACCATCCTCGCCATAATAACCGATATTGGCTGCCAGCCGCTCAACCACCTCATGGTTCTTCACGACTGCTCCGAGGCACCGCTGAGAAAACTCCTGAGTTACGTAGCTTCTCCATTGCCCCATAATCATTGAGCAAAATTGAAACACTTTCGACTCCAAAGGCATCATCTGAAGTATCACAGCTGCCATATACAGGATGACAAATACGATTCTCTGCCGCTCGTCCTGAGCTGTAGCATACCCATCCTCGTCAACATAGTTTTTCTCATATTGCCCTATTCCCTCCACAAAGGCAAGGCGGCTCTCGGTATCGGTATGCGAAAACATCATTTTGTCTACGATGCAGAATACCTCATAAAAAACATCCTCGCATGAACATCTGGACGTAGGAAACCACGTCTTATCATTGAAGATATCATGGGTGATGGCTCTGAAAACCTGATAAATCATGTGTTGCGAAAAAGATTTATCTACCATCTGTCTGGTCTTCATCTTAAATAACCTCATCGTCGTAACCATTTAAATCATCAAGAATCACATCAAGAGAATTGATCAAAGCAAACCGAGAATCTCCATGACAATCGCAACAGACAGCATCTCCATTAACCAGAGCAACAATCTCAACATCGGAGATTTTCACCTTGGTTCGTTTCAGCGAACGGGAAGAGGTGCACGGACCTTTCCAATAATATACCTTGATGCCGTAATCTTCCTTGCTGCACAGGTTCACCATCAAGGCAATATCTCTGTTTGCCTTGTCTAAGTGCAACTGCTTACCTTTATCTGTACCAAATTTTACCTCATACATACTGGCATTGAGACACTCCATTAATGACTGCTGCATCTGTAATTGCATGACAAAGGAATATGGCGCATCGCTGAGAGACTGATGGCGAGGAAAAGAAAACACCACAGCCCTTGGCCTGTAGCCAGCCTTGATTCTCTCAGCCACGGCATCAAAGAAATCACCAGGTGGCAACTTGGCAGAAATCACCATATTCCAGCCATATTGATTCGCCACCCTGTTGATATTATCACGCAGAAGAGCCACCACCTTGTCCTGTCCTCTTTTGCCGCCGAAGATTCTAGATTCTTCCACAAAAAGGAAACCTCTGTTGGGGCGATTATCAATGATTACCTTACAGAAAGGCTGGTTGTGAATTTCATTCTCCTTAAAGTTACTCCAATAAAATTCTTTTTTGTCTGCGCATACATCCAGCACAGCCACACCTTCGCGAAATCCCAATATTCGGTTGTCGTGAATAACATCTTCCTCATTCTTCCGTGATTCCACCAAAGTCATTTTCTTGCTTTTCAGCAAACTGTCCATTACCTTCTCGAAACCAGTCTGACATTCCTGATATTTTTCAGGCGATGACATTTCGAGAAAATCCAAGGGTAAAGTACCCTCGATACTTGAAAGATTCCGGCTTTTGCAGAAATCATACTTGAAGACAACAAAAGAAGTCTTTTCTGTGCTGTTTTTGATACGTCCAGTCATTGGCTTGCGATTTAAGTTATACCATGAAAGTTATTTTTCATAGCATCTACAAAAGTAATACTTTTTCCCCGAATAAACA
>JAJXBQ010000009.1:0-29050 GCA_021640525.1 Segatella copri | reverse complement strand
TGGATGAAGAAATAGGCAAATGGCTATTAGATATATCCAAGTATATAATTACTGCTTATATCTTATCGCAAATGTTTGGTAAAGATAATGATTCCTGGTGGTCATTTATTGGTGCAGTCTTATTGGCTGTTCTATTGTTTGCATTAGGATATTATTTAATTAAAAAAGGAAAAGATAAAAATAAGAAAGGGAAGTAAAATGAGTAATGGATTATTAGCAATGTATATTTTCCTTGCTGTGTTCGCAACAGGATTAGTTATTTATTCTAAAATGTCTGATAGAAAAAGACAGGAGAAATAAGTATGGATACAGGATTGTTTATTATGTATGGCTTTTTGTTGCTTTTGGCAGCAGGAATATTTATTTATGCCAAAATTGATGATCGCAAAGAACAGAAAAGGCAATAATTATGGATTACGGATTATTAGGAATGTATATATTTCTGGCTTTGATTGCTGTTGGTTCTTTCATTTACGTTAAGATAGAAGATAAAAAAGAGCAAAAGAATAGTTAATGATTAGATACATTCTTTCTATAATAAGCATTCTTTTCATAACCTTGAGCAGTTGGGCGCAAGGTGGGCTGCCTAGTCGCTATAATGTAAGCTATCTCAATATGGCTGCAGGTATGCCGAATAATTTTGCTGATGATATCTTTCAGGATTCCTACGGCTTCGTATGGATCAGTACGCATGGTGGTGGACTGGTGCGCTACGATGGCTTCAATTTCATGAACTTCGGTTTGGGTTCTGTAGGAATCAGTCTGCGAAGCAACAGTTGCCGTAATGTCTGCGAAGATTCGTTCAAGCGCCTTTGGGTGGCTTTCGAAGAAGGTCCGCAGGTGCTCGACCTCAATACCATGCAGCCTGTTGTTCCACCTTGTGAGAACAGCCAGGTAGAGGCACAACTCAACAAAGTATTCAAGAACCTTTGCACCCGAATATATTGTGATGCAAAGGGCAATATATGGATGCTGTCTGTCAACCAGCTTACCCGTTTCGGCTTTAACGAAAAGGGCGAGGTGAACAGCGTCTTGTCCACATCCTATCCTTATAATGCTCCCGATCTTGGAATCTGTGATGTCTATCGCAGAGGAACGGTTGTATTATGCAACAATGGAGTGGTGAGCGAGTTTTCTGTGAAGAACAATCAGCTCGTAGCAAAGAACATCTCATCCCTGTTCCCTCCGCTCGAAGGTCGGTATGGGGGGGCGCTTATTTATTATCATGGCAAGATATGGATGGGTACGAATCGCGGATTGTTTAATAGTGGCAAGCAGGAATTCCATTGCTCTGCTACCGACCATTCGCTCCAGCACGAAGTAGTGACGAGCCTTGCCGTTTCTCCAGATGACAAACTTCTGGTAGGAACGCTCTGTGGCGTAGATATCTTCAATGATAAGACCGGAGAGATAGAACATTGGAATACTGCTACGGCTGTGAATCCGCTGAGCAGCAACTTTATCAACAGTCTTTTCTCAAAGAACGGACAGATATGGGTAGGCTCTGAAACGGGTGGTGTTACCAAGCTGGCTCCACGTCAGCTGAATTTGGAATTCTACCGTCACGACCCCGCCAACCCGGGCAGTATCTCTCCTAATGCTGTCAATGCCATGTATGCGGCAGCCGACGGAACCCTGTGGGTAGGAACAGTAGAGGGAGGTCTCAATGCCTTGACTCCAGGCAGCATGAACTTTGTTCATTATACGGTGGCAAATTCCGGTTTGCCGCATAATACAGTCTCGGTTCTTGCAGCCGATAACCGCAATCAGCTCTGGATTGGTACCTGGGGAAGGGGCTTTGCTGTGATGAATCTCAGTCAGCCGGGCAAGATTATTCCTCTGGTGGTTGATGCAAAGCATCAGCATTTACTCAACTTTGCCGGTGCTTTGGCTTACGATCCTATCAATGATGGTATGTGGCTCGGAACCAATGATGGTCTCTTCTTCTATGATATGAAGAGCCGTCAACTCATCGAACCTTTCAAGGGATGCCTGAATGTGCGCGGCTGCATCGGTTCTCTGATAACCCGAAAGGGCAAACTCCTGATGGGGTGCGTGCGTGGAATGGTAGAGGTCGACCTCAAGTCGCGTGCTCATGGCAAGGGCGATTTCGCTGTGACGTATCATCAGTATAAACTCGACAATCCGAAGAGTGGAGTCTTCGATAAGATATTGTCTTTCTGCCAGGCTAAGGATGGAAAGATATGGATGGGCAGTAACGGCTACGGTCTGTATTGCTATACCAGCGATAAAAACGGAAAGACTCAAGTGAAGTCGTATACCACCAATAACGGACTTGCCAACAATATCGTGAAGGGTATTGTAGAGGATAACCAGGGTATGTTGTGGATAGCTACCGATAACGGACTCTCTATCTTCAATCCGAAGACCGAGGCATTCTGCAGTTTCTCCCGTGAAGACGGTCTGATCAGTTCGCAGTTCTATTTCAATGGAGCCATCCGCAATGCCAAGGGCGAGATATTTCTGGGCACCGATGCGGGTATGATGGCTGTAAAGGGCATAAACCGTTCTGTGCATCAGACGGGTAAGTTGTGCTTTACCGAACTTCTGGTAGATAACCAGCCTGTCTTTGCCGGCAGCGATTATCTGGAAGAAGACATCTCCATCGCCAGAAAGTTGCGTATCCATGAGAGTGATAAGTCGTTCACCCTCTTTTTCTCAGCGCTCAATTATGGCAGCGAGACGCAGGGCGTGTACCTTTATCGCATGAAGGGATACGAGAATGAGTGGGTTCAACTCAAGGCTGGTCAGCATAGTGTGCGTTATTCCACTCTGCCAGCTGGAGACTATAAGTTTGAGGTGAAATATATCCCATCTATCAATTCCGATAAGGAACAGGTCATCTCTGTAGAAGTTCAGATTACTCCTTATTTCTGGAAGAGCTGGTGGTTTGTTACCCTTATTATAATAGGTATCATCGCCTTGCTCCAAAATGCTTATGTGCGCCGTCTCAACAAGATGCGCGAAGAGGAAGTTGAGGCTTTGTACCGTCCTATCGAGGCTGCGATGAAGGAAAGTGATGAACCAGAAAAGCTGCAGAGTCGCATCCAGATGATTCTGCAGAACCAGAAGCGTTATCAGGACAGTCAGAAGAAGAGCATTGAGGCTGACAGGAAGATGGTAGAGGAGACTATGCGTCCATTCATGGAAGAAGTGATGGATGTGATGGAGAAGAATTACGATAATTCGGAGTTTGGTGTACAGGAACTGGCAGATGCCTTGGGTATATCCCGCAGTGTACTGAGCAAGAATCTCTCCAAGGAGACAGGCTTGCCAACAGCCCAGTTTATCCGCAACTACCGTCTCGACATCTCGCGCAAGATGATGGCAGATAAAACTTCCAACCGAAATATAACGGAGATAGCCTACCGTGTAGGCTTCAACGATCCGAAGTATTTCACCCGTTGCTTCACCAAGCAGTTTGGCATCTCGCCGACTGCATATAAGGATCAGTTGGATTCTCAGGGTTCAGATATGGCATAGTTCTCCTTGGATTCTTCGGAGAAATAATGTTCCTGGATGTGATAATTTGTTAAGCAAATAAAATAAAACCGAGGGGTTACTTGATATAAGTCAAGTAACCCCTTGGTTTGTGTGTGTGGGTACACAACTGGTGGATAAGCACGTAATATCCTTAAAAATCTACTGTTTATGCGTTTTGTCCACCTATAAAACCCATTTGTCCACCCTATATAATCCGATTAATTGTACTTTTGCCACTGAAAAAGGATTTAAGATTTTTAAATAACCTATTTGAATAGTAAACAAACAACCTAAAGGCGTTAAGTTATGAAGTTAAGAAAAACTTTACTTTCGTTTGCTTGTGCTATCATGGTGGCATTAAGTTTCACTGCTTGTGGTGATGACTGGGGCCGACAGGACGATCCTGCTGGCGGACAGATTTACCCATCTAAGTCAACAGTGGCAACTTATGACTTTGAGTATTCAGAAGAGAAACCTGAGTATTCAGACATGATAAGTCACGATGAGTCATGTGAGGTGACCAATGATGAGACCCTCGCAAGTAATGTATTGCACATCAATGGTAAGGGTGGTGCCAAGATTGCCAATCCTTTCAATGGTGTGAAGTTGCAAAATGGTGCTGCCATCACTTTCGCTGTAAAGATTGATGCAGCCGTAGCTGAGGACGGAACAGTCGCAGATGTTGACTTGACCCGACCTCTTATCTCATTTGGTTCAGATGAGAAGGATGCTGCTGGTAATGATATCAGTGCTCACTTCTATATTACTGCCAATGGTCAGGTGGTTTACAACAAGCCTACCCAGTTGCAGAGTTTGAACCTGAATGAGAATGATCCTGCTTCTGTGAAGACAGGTATTCTCTCTCCTAATGAGTGGCATTTCGTAGCCCTTCAGCTTTCTACTGAAGGTTACCAGCTCTACGTAGATGGTAAGAAGAGCCTTTCCGGTTATCAGACATCATCAAGTGCTACCTCTTTCCAGTACAAGACCTTGGTTGATTCCATCAACTCTTTACCTTATATATATATAGGTGGAGACAGCAAGTTGACAGCCGAAGAGACCAACACCGTATCTATCGACAATGTTACCCTGATCCGTAACATGATGGAAGAGAAAGACTGGAACAAGACCATTGGAGGTAATGGTGGTGGTGATGAAACATTCAAGCTTGTTGATTATGTTAATGGCGAGTCTCCTACTACCGAAATCGGTACTTCTGATTGCTCTGCAGATTGGTGGACAAGCTTCTCAGACTACTATCGTGTTCCTGCTGGTGCTACTCTCCACTTGAAATTTGAAAATCATACCTCAGGTGCAGGCAACTGGAATAACTGGAATCTCTGTGTCGCTACTGATGATGCTCGTAACGTCGGCAATTATGCCGAGCACTTTGTAATGCGTAGTGACCTCTTTGGTTGGGGTGGTAATGCTTCTACTTACAATGCAGCTAATATCTCTAATGAAGGTTATGGTGATTGGGAGCAGTTCAAGGCAGATATGGAAGGTGCACAAGTAGATATTACTCTTGAACGTAAGGGTGATGAAATCTATATGACTGCAGTTGCTACGGCAAAGAATGGTAACGTTTATAAGGAAATGTATCATCAGACAATCGGTCAGGATGTGATTCGGGTATTCTTGATTGCAGATCATTCTTATCTCAAGTTGGATGCCAGTGGTTGCACAGTATCTGAACCAGCTAAGGTAGAAACGACAGAAATTGGTACTTCTGATTGCTCAGCTGATTGGTGGACAAGCTTCTCTGACTATTTCCAGATTCCTGCAGGTAAAACTTTGAACCTTGCATTCGAAAATCATACTTCGGGTGCTGGCAACTGGAATAACTGGAACCTCTGTGTTGCTACAGACGATGATCGTAACGTTGGCAATTATGCCGAGCACTTTGTAATGCGTAGTGACCTCTTTGGTTGGGGTGGTGCTGCTTCTACTTACAATGCTGCCAATATTACCAATGAAGGTTATGGCGATTGGGAACAGTTCAAGGCAGACATGGAAGGTGCCAAGGTGAACATTCAGTTGCAGCGTAAGGGTGATGAAATCTATATGACTGCAGTTGCTACAGCTAAGAATGGTACAGTCTATAAGGAAATGTATCATCAGACCATCGGAACAGATATGGTTCGTGCATTTTTGATTGCAGACCATTCTTATCTCAAGCTGGATGCTAACAATTGCTACCTGGCTTCTCCTGTTTACGAATAGGTAAAGCTTAAAAAATAACATAAATAGAATAAACAATGAACAATAACATATTGCATAAGTTATTCTTGACCCTGACACTGGTGCTCCTTACTTTAGGAGCATCAGCACAGGTTACCGTATCAGGTAATGTGTCAGATGAATCGGGTGAGCCTATCATCGGTGCTACTGTTATGGAAGCATTGACAACCAATGGTGTTGTTACTGATTTCGACGGTAACTTCAAGATTCAGGTGAAGAACGAGAACGCTACTTTGAAAATCTCTTATATCGGTATGGTTGCTCAGAACATCCGTGTAGGCAATCAGCGTAATATCAAGGTGGTTCTCAAGGACGAAAGTCAGAAAATCAATGAGGTCGTAGTCGTTGGTTACGGTCATCAGAAGAAAGAGAGTGTCGTAGGTGCTATCTCTCAGGTTAGTTCAGACGACCTCTTGAATACCCCTACAGCCAACGTTACACAGGCTATTGCCGGTAAGATTCCTGGTGTCGTAACAACCCAGGTATCTGGTGCTCCTGGTGCCGATGATGCTACCATCAACATCCGTGGTCGTGCAACCTTCGCTGGCGATGGTGCTCCATTGGTAATGGTAGATGGTGTAGAACGTGCTTTCTCTCAGGTAGCTCCTGATGATATCGAGAGTATCTCTGTATTGAAGGATGCTTCTGCTACAGCCGTTTATGGTGTGCGTGGTGCGAATGGTGTCATCCTCGTTACTACCAAGCGTGGTAAGGATATGAAGCCAGAGGTTAGTTTGACCAGCAACTTCATGTGGGGTACTCCAACCCGTAAGCCTCACTACTTGAACTCTTACGACTCTGTTACTCTCCTTGAGGAGGCTCTGAAGAACGATGGTCTTCCATCACAGTATTCGGCTTCTGACATCGAGATGTACCGCAAGAGCTGTGCCGGCGAATTGACAGGTGCTGATGCGCTTCTCTATCCTAATGTAGACTGGTATGATGAGGTGCTCAACAACTGGGCTCCATCTCAGCGCTATAATGTAAGTGTACGTGGTGGTACGAAGCGTATGCGTTACTATGTATCTGGCGAAATCTACAACCAGGGTTCTTTGATCAAGAACCTCAGTCAGGATGCATACGGCAACTCTTCAAGCCCTGGTTACAACCGTTACGCTTTCCGTGCCAACATGGACTTCTTCCTCTCTAAGGATTTGACATTCAGCGTAAACTTCGGTACACGTTTCGAGAACCGTCATGGTTCTAACACCAACGAGAGTTCTACCAACTATGATATCTTCGCACGTATCAACCATACTCCAGGTTGGATCTTCCCAGTATCTTATGAGGTACAGAATGGTGAGACAACCAAGACTCTCTATGGTGGTACAGCCGTATATCAGGACAACGTAGTGGCTGCCCTTGCCAAGGGTGGATACTATCGCGGAACCAATACCATCAATGAGACCAACTTCATCGCAGACTACAAGATGGACTGGTTGACTCCAGGTCTTTCTGCCCGCGGTATGGTTTCATTCGACTATGACTCTTATTATAAGAAGACATTCGGTGCAGCTTTTGCAACTTACGAATTGAACGACCGTAACAACTTTACCAGTGCAGATGCTTATACCAAGTATAATGTAGATGGTGACCTGGCTTACTCTAAGGGTTCTTCTACAACTTACAAACTCTATATGGAGGGTCAGATCAACTACGCCCGCAAGTTTGGTAAGCACGATGTTACAGGTATGGTACTTTACAACCAGAACGACTACCGTTACAACTCAGACCTGGCTAAGCGCTATCAGGGTCTCGTAGGTCGTGTTACTTATGGCTATGATGACAAGTATCTCGCTGAGGTTAACGTTGGTTACAACGGTTCAGAGAACTTCCTGAAGGGTAAGCGCTTCGGTTTCTTCCCTGCATTCTCACTCGGTTGGCGTGTAACTCAGGAAGAGTTTATGAAGCCAACAGAAAACTGGTTGAACAACTTGAAGATCCGTGCATCTTACGGTGAGGTTGGTAACGACGTATATACCGTAGGTGGTGTGGCTCAGCGCTTCCTCTATGAGGAGAAGTGGAACCAGATTTCCAACGATTACTACTTCGGTAATACTGGTAAAACCGGTATTTTCGAGAGCCAGTATCCTAACTATGGTGTAACATGGGAGCGTGCCAAGAAGTTCAACGTAGGTCTTGAGTTCGGCTTGTTCAACGGTATGCTGACTGGTAACTTCGACTACTTCGTTGAGAACCGTAACGATATCCTGACCGAGTACTTGAGCCGTCCACAGTGGGTAGGTGTAACCATGGCAGCCGGAAACCTCGGTAAGACCCAGAACAAGGGTTACGAGTTGGAACTTCATCACTTCAATCACATCGGTAAGGACTTCACCTATAATATCGGTGCAACCTTCTCTCATGCAGCCAACAAGATCAAGAATATGGATGAGCCTGCTTACAAGACCGCTTACCGCAAGCGCGAAGGTCACCCAATCAACCAGTACTTCGGTCTGGTATGCGAGGGCTTCGTAACACAGGCCGACTTGGATAATCCTAACTTCCCTGTATCAACCTACGGAAACGTAAAGGTTGGTGACCTGAAGTACAAGGATATGAATAACGATGGCTTCATCGATGACCGTGATGAGACATTCATCGGCTACAGCGATATTCCAGAGAACACATACGCTCTGACACTCGGCGCCAACTATAAGGGCATCGGTTTCGAAGTAATGTTCCAGGGTGTAGACCATGTATCCCGTTACTATGACAGCGATGCGATGTTCGCCTTCCAGAACAACGGTAAGGTAAAGGATATCCACCTGAACCGCTGGAACCCTGCAAAGAGCGAGGCAGAGAACCTGGCAACAGCAGAATATCCATTGCTCCATTACGGAAGCAACGGTGACCACAACCAGCGCCAGAACTCATTCTTCCTGAAGAACGGTTCATTCGTCCGTCTGAAGAACATCGAGTTGAGCTATACATTCCCTAAGGAGTTGATTAAGCATGTCGGTATGAGCAATGTTCGCTTCTACATCAATGCCAACAACCTCTTTACATGGGATCATCTCGACGACTTGGTTGACCCAGAGAGCAACGGTTCAAACCGTTACCCACTCTTGAAGACCGTCAACGTAGGTTTCAATGTCGTATTCTAATTCAAGAACATTCAAAAAGAATCGAAAATGAAGAAATATAGTATATTTGCTTTGGCGCTCGTTATGGGAGCAATGACGCTCACCTCTTGCGAAGACGCCTTCGGCAATTTCCTCGACAAGCAGCCAAGCAATGAGTTGACAAAAGCTGAGGTGTTGGGTAACTTCACTCTGTTGGAAGAGAACCACAACGATACTTACAACTTCCTGCTTCACGGTGCCAACCGTGTGAACAACTCATGGATGGATGCAGCTACCGACCTGGCAGAGTCAAGTATCGGTACATCAGGTACACGTACCACATTCAATATCGGTAACTATTATGGAGGTGGCGGTGCAGCAGAGCTGACTTCTCCTTGGGAGAGCCGCTATCGTGGTATCCGCAAGTGCAATATCACCATCAACACATTGGAGCAGGACACAGAGAACAAGCTTCGCCCTGCAGATGTTGACGTAGAACTTTACAATTCACGTAAGGCAAACTATATTGCAGAGGCCCGTTTCCTCCGTGCCTATTTCTACTGGGAACTGTTCCTCCGTTACGGTCCGGTGCCATTGGTTACAACCGAGCTCGACCCTAACGGTGACCTGATGACAGGTTATACAGAGCGCCCTGACCTCAAGACCTTCATGGATTATCTCTTCAAGGAGGTGAAGGAATGCGAGAGCAGTTTGAAGACTTACGCAGAGACCAGCGATGCTACCTATGCAGGAGAGGTGAACCAGCCTACAGCACGTGCCCTCTATGTTCGCATGATGCTCTACATGGCAAGTCCACGCTACTCAGCACAGAGCGGTGTTACCTGGCAGCAGGCTGCAGACGCAGCTGCGGGCTTCATCGCTGACTATGGTGAGAATTATAGATTGGAAGACCGTACCAACGGTGGTGTAGCAGCCTACAACAATGCCTGGTTGCTCAACACTTATACCGACAAGAACCCTGAGGTTATCTTCTTCCGCAACGATGTAGCCATCGGTTGGAGCGGTATTTCTACCGATACTCCTGTAGGTGAAGGTGGACAGGGCGGTCTTTGCCCAAGCCAGAACCTCGTAGATATGTATGATATGGAAGATGGTTCTGCTCCTTTCAAGCAGTATGATGCAACAGGTGCTCCGGTTTATGTAAACGGCAAGCCTGTCATCAACGAAGAGAGCGGTTATACAGAGCAGAAGATGTGGAAGAACCGTGATCCACGCCTCGCAGCTACCATTCTTTACAATGGTTGTGAGTGGGGTCAGGCTACCAGCACCAAGACCAATGTCATTGATGTGGTTTATGGTCATCGCGATAATCCTATCGGCAACCAGAATGCTACTCCAACAGGTTACTATGTACGCAAGTATATTCCTGAGACCATCCTGAGCAGTAACCACAGCGGTACAGCCAAGCGCCTCTGGAAGATCTTTACCTATAGCGAACTGCTTCTGAACTATGCTGAGGCATTGAACGAGGCTGACTATGCAGGCAACAAGACACAGGTTTGCAACCTGCTCGACCAGATTCGTCATCGTGGCGGTATCATCGGTAATGTTGCCGATCGTGCAGACTTGAATTCTCAGTCAGCCATGCGCAACTTCATCCACAAGGAACGTACCATCGAACTCGCTTTCGAGGAGCACCGCTGGTGGGATGTACGTCGCTGGAATGTAGCAGGCGATGCGCTCGGCCGTGATATCTACGGTGTAAACGTGGCAGCAGATGGCACTATTACCCGTAAGGTAGCCCAGAAGCGCAAGTGGCAAGACAAGTTCTACCTCTATCCAATCCCAGAGGCTGAGGTTTGGAAGATTGGTCAGGACTTCCAGAACGATGGTTGGAAAGAATAACTCTTTTAATGATAGAATCGTATGAATAATATTCAGAATATATATAATAAGGTATCTTCATCAAGCAAAGTCTTGATGCTGAGTGCACTTCTCTGTGCTTCAAGCTCTGTCTTGGCACAGGAGCAAGTGCTCAAAGGCCGAATCGTCAACAGCCAGGGTGATCCAATCCCTGGAGCTGTTGTCAACGTGGCAGAGGAAAGCCGCATTGCCCTGACCGATAAGGATGGTTACTTTACATTGAAGAAGGTAACTCCTAGTGATGAAATCTGCGTAAGTAGCGTAGGTTACAAGAATGCGCAGGAGAAGGTTACCACTTTTGACGGCACATACGTCATCAAGATGGAAGATGATGCTGACGAGTATGAGCATCTCGCTCCTGTTCCTTTCGGTGAGCAGAAAAAGAAAATCTTGACTGATTCCCGTTCGGTCGTTTCAGGCGAGGAATTGCAGAAGCATCCTGTTACCATTCTTCAGAATGCCTTCACCTCAACACTGAATGGTGTGCAGACCTACGAGTGGTCTTCTGAGCCAGGATGGTCGGAGAGTTTCCTCTTTATCCGTGGTATCCGTACCACCAACCAGAGTGCCCGTTCTCCACTAATCATCGTGGATAACGTAGAGCGTGACCTCTCCTTCCTCGATGCTTATCCTATCGAGAGCATCACCGTATTGAAGGATGCTGCCGCTTCTTCTATCTATGGTATGCGTGGTGCCAATGGTGTGATTATGGTTACTACCAAGCGCGGTAATGCCGGTAAGACTAAGATTGATTTCACTCAGGAAGTCGGTTTCCAGACCCTCGCCAACAAGATGGAGGTTCAGAACTCTTACAACATGGCGCTGACCCGTAATCAGGTGCGCTACCTGAGCGGTATGGATCCTATGTACACCCAGGAACAGCTCGACAACTATAAGTTCGTATGCGATGGTGGCCAGTTCGCCGATGATGATATCCGCAAGTACCAGTACTTCAATACATCTTGGGCAGACCAGTTGTATCGTGATGCTGCGCCACAGTATCGTACCAACCTGCAAATCAGTGGTGGTAACCAGCGTGCCCGCTACTATGTGAGCTTCTCTTACCTGCGCCAGGAGGGTATGTGGAATACCGAGGGTACAGAGATGAACGATGGTTACAGCACTCAGCACGTACTGAACCGCTGGAACCTCCGTTCTAACATCGATATCGATGTATCCAAGTATCTGAACGTATCTCTCGACTTGGGTGGACGTATTGATAACATCTCTCAGCCTACTGAGGGCGTGTTCAACCTCGTTACCTTCGGTGTAATCGAGGCAAACCCTATGGCTCCTACCCATAACCCTGACGGAAGTATCTATTCTTCATCTACAGCCAACAACCCGGTACGTTACCTGGGTGGTTCCGGTTTGGAGAAGAACCGTCGCCGTAACTTGTATTCTACCTTGAATGCCAAGTACGATTTGAGTCCTGTATTGAAGGGCTTAGGTTTGTTCGGTACAGTCAGCTTCGATGCATACGAGACTTTCGAGTCAACACAGACTGCTCAGATGGATTCATGGAACTACGACTATGATACTCCTGGTATTACAGATGTCAGCCAGTTCAAGTATACCAAATATACAACCAAGGCAGCTTTGAGCAACCCATCAGCTAATCAGCGTGGTTACTACTACAACCTGAATTTGTTTGGTGGTGTAAGTTATAAGAACAGTTTCGGTAAGCACAATGTAGATGCCCGTGCCTTTGCCCGTTAC
Organism: Segatella copri; assembly: GCA_021640525.1. Classification (GTDB taxonomy): domain Bacteria; phylum Bacteroidota; class Bacteroidia; order Bacteroidales; family Bacteroidaceae; genus Prevotella; species Prevotella copri_S. Next base: position 16,637 of record JAJXBQ010000009.1, on the reverse strand, counting down.
TACCGTAATGAGGAAGCAGGTTCAGATTACTCTACCCAGCAGAGTGCATCTTCAAACCGATATCTGGCATACAACTTCCAGGGAACATACGACTATGCCAACAAGTATATCGCCTCAGTCAACCTCTCTCGTATGGGATGTGACAACTTCTCACCAGACGATCGTTGGGGAACCTTCTGGGGTGCATCAGCAGGATGGGTACTCTCTGAGGAATCCTGGATGAAGAAACTTGGTTTTGTCAATCTTCTCAAGCTCCGTGCTTCTTATGGTGAAGCTGGTCAGTCTTCTACTGGTGCAGGCCGTTACCCATATCAGAGTATCTATGGTTCAGCTACCGGTTACGGTTTCGGTTATAACGGAACTCTTGTGAATGGCTATGCTGAGAGCAAGACCGGTAATGCCAACAGTAAGTGGGAAATCTCCAAGATGGTAAACCTCGGTGTTGACTGGAACCTCTGGAACAGCAAACTCTATGGTAGCTTCGATGTCTTCAAGGAGTGGCGTTCTAACATCCTGGTATCCCGTTCAACCGTGCCAGAAACCATACTTGGTGTGCCTGTAGCACAGGATTCATATGGTAAGGTTGAAAGCCGCGGTTACGAACTCGTTCTCGGACATCGTGGCAATATCGGCAAGGACTTCAAATACTTCATCGAGGGGCAGCTTACCTTCAACACCAACAAGGTTACCGATATCGATGAAACTGCACCAGATGTAGAGTGGCAGCGCAAGGCAGGTCATAGAATCTATGACAACACTTCGGTAGCCGAACTCTATGAGCAGGCTCAGACAGGTACCAACCGTGTGGGTGGATGGAACATCTATAAGTTCGACCAGTGGGCTTCAGATCCTAACCTGATTGCAACCTCTCAGCAGGATGCCATCGACCATCCGGAAAAGTATCCATACAACAGCTTCTCTAATGGAGCACAACAGTTGGGTACAGCGGTGTTCAAGGATATTAATGGTGACCGTGTGATCGACTCAAAGGATATGGTGCCAGATTCATACACCATCATTCCTGAGATGATTCCAACCTTCAACTTCGGTTTCGAGTACAAGGGCTTCGATGCCCGCATGATTGTGAATGCTTATCTCCGTCGCTCTGTATTCCTTTCACCAGCTATCAGCTACAGTGGTTGGAGTAACATGGGTACCCATGAGGTAACAAAGGCTTGGGGTTACTATACTGATGATCCTTCTGATCCTCGCAACGTGAATGCTACTTATCCACGTCCTGTATATAATGGATTTGATGCAGTTGATTCCGACCGTGCTACAGGTTCTTATCAGAACAATATCTGGGTACGCAATGGAAACTTCTGGTCTATCCGTAATATCGAGGTAGGTTACTCTTTGCCATCTAAGTTGATTTCTAAGTTGTGGATGACTAAGTGCCGCGTTTACTTCAGCGCTTACAATATTGCTACCTTCAGCAGTCTGCCAGATGATGTAGACCCAGAGAAGCCATTGAGCTACTGCTGGTGGTATCCAAAGACAAAGTCATTTACATTTGGTATTAACATTGGTTTCTAATCAATTTTATCAAAAACGAATATGAAAAAGATATTAGTTAATATATCATTGGCGATGCTGGCTGTAGGAGGTATGACCTCCTGCAGCGACATCCTCGATAAGGAAGTCGACTTGACTTATACCGACGAGAACATCTACAGCAACTACGACCGTACCCGTGGTGTCTTGGCAAATGCCTATACCTATTTGCCTGATGCCTTTGCGGGATATACTGATGGTCAGTTCCGTGCAGCTTCTCGTGACTGTATGACCGATAATGCCCTTTCTTACTGGAATGTGCATTACTATCACAGTGTGTTGAACGATTCATACGATGCAAAGAACCACTGGTTTGCCAATAGTTATTGGAGCAACGATCTGAAGGGCATCCGTGTCTGCAACGACTTCATTTCAAAGGCACGTGAGAGCGTAATCGGAAATGCAGAGAAGAGCGGTGACGACAACAAACTCTGCGACCGTTACAAGGCAGAGGCGCGTTTCATCCGTGCCATCCTTCATTTCGATATGATTGGCTATTTCGGTGCAGTGCCTATCGAGGATCATGTGTTGGATAATGCAGAGGCTGCTTCTATTGCCCGTACTCCAGCTCCTGAAGCATTGAAATGGGTAGCTGATGAATGCGATGCCATCATCCAGAGCGGTGCGCTCCCATTCCGTTACAGCAATGAAAATGAGAACTGGGGACGTATCAATGGTGCTGCTGTCTATGCATTGAAGTCAAGAGCATTGCTCTATCGTGCTTCTGCACTGAACAATCCTACAAATGATGTTACCTGGTGGCAGGAAGCTGCTGATGCAGCCCTCGCTTTCATCAATGCCAACAAGAGTTCTGCCAACCCTTATCGTCTGTACACTACAAGCGATAACAACCCTAACAAGAACTATTATGAGTGCTTCACCAGTACCCCTCACCTGAACCCTGAGTATATCCTCAGCCGCAGTGAGTGGAATACACGAGAAATTGAGATGTTCAACACTCCTTGTGGTTTCTCCGGTAATGTGAACTCTACCGGTCGCGTAAACCCTACACAGAATCTGGTTGATTCTTACGAGACCATCAATGGCCTTCCTATCGACCAGGATCCTTCTTACAAAGATCAGGATCCATACAAGAACCGTGACCCACGTCTGGAACAGACCATCTTCCACCAGGGAAGTATCTGGGGAGACAAGAGCCAGGACGAGGAGCGTACAGTGGATGTATCTGTAGGTGGCAAAGACTACCAGGATCTTCATGGTGGTACCACTACCGGCTACTACTCTAAGAAGTTCGTTCACAATATGAGCTTCAAGAACCCTACCACATACGTTACCGCTTGCCCTATCTTCCGCTATGCGGAGATTCTGCTCAATGCTGCCGAGGCTTTGAACGAGGCAAAGGGTCCTGAGGCTGCCTACGACTATGTAAACCAGGTTCGTGCCCGTGTGGGTATGCCTGCTTACAAGGGTATGACCAAGGAGCAGCTTCGTGAGCGTATCCGCAATGAGCGCCGCATCGAGTTGGCTTTCGAGGATCACCGTTTCTTCGATGAGCGCCGCTGGAAATTGTTTGATGGCAAGAGTGCTGCTACAGAGAAGAGTGAGCCACGCTACAAGCAGGTTTACAACATCTATAGCGTTGTTGTAACTCCTAATGAGAGCCAGGTATATACTTATCGCAACGATAATACCCATCCTACTCGTGCGTTCTCTATTCCTAAGAATTATTACTTCCCAGTGCCTGATGACACTTACAAGAAGAATCCTAACTTAGGACAGAATGCAGGTTGGGAACTCTCTGATGCTCCTAAGAAGGACGACACCACTGAAGGTGGCGAGACTACTGAGGGTGAAACAACCGGCAAGTAATCTTTGTCGATATACATTATTATATTTTAGGTGAGGTCTATGGCGAAAACACCATAGACCTTCCTTGGTTTAAAATAATCATATCTTAAACTTGAAATCGTATGAAGAAGTTATTACTTTCTGTCATGAGTCTGATGGCGATGAACGGAGCTATGGCTCAGACGGCTGTCGGCGATAATGATCTGGCTAATGCATACGCTACCCAAACGATAACAGGGCGCATCGCGGTGCATGACCCTTCTATCGTGATGGATGTTACGGACGCTACCACCGACCCTAAATATTATATCTATGGTTCGCATCTGGGCAGAGCCAGGACTTTTGCTTCGGTCAACTATCAGAGATGGAACACCTTTAAGACGGGTGAGGAGAATGCCGGAACCAGTAACAGTCTTTTTGCTGATGTGAATGGCAAACTGATTAATTTTAAAGATGCTTACACCACTCACGTCATCAAGAAGGTGAAGAACTATAAGGGCGAGGAAGTGGCTTTCGGCAACTTCGATGCCCATGGATGGCAGTATAAGGGACCTATCAAGGTGAATGGTACCTGGACTAACACAGCCAATAACGTAGCCGGTATGCAGTGGGCTCCTGATGTTATCTACAACAAGACCATGAAGAAATGGTGCATGTACATGAGTCTGAATGGTGACTACTGGTGTTCTACTATCGTATGTTTTACTTCCGATGATCTGGAAGGCCCTTGGGTATATCAGGGACCTGTTATCTGCGGAGGCTTCTCTGGTAAGTTCGGCCATAATGGCTATGCTGCAGCAGATGACTGGAAGAATACCGATTTGACGATTGCTACAGGATGCACTTCGCTTCCTGCCCGCTATGCTACTCCAGGCGATGCTTATGGTGCTCACTGGGGAGAATACTGGCCAAATTGTATTGACCCATGTGTGTTCTATGATGATGATGATAAACTTTGGATGAGTTACGGCTCATGGTCGGGTGGTATCTTCATGATCAGACTCGATAAGACCAACGGTCTTCGCGATTACACTTATACCTTCCCTTATCAGATTAATGGTGTTGATGCGACTCCTGGTTCCTACAATCAGGCTTGTACTTCTGATCCTTATTTCGGCAAGAAGATTGCCGGCGGATATTATGTTTCGGGCGAGGCTAGCTATATCCAGAAGGTAGGTAAGTACTATTATCTCTTCATGAGTTATGGCGGTTTGACGGCTGCTGGTGGCTATCAGATTCGTGTTTTCCGTTCAGAGAAACCTGACGGACCTTATAAGGACTGTCTGACCTCAACGGGTATTGATGCCATGTATGGCAAGTATATTCTTAACTTCGGTGGTGATGCCAAGCGCGATGAGGGTGTGAAACTCTTCGGCAACTACCAGTGGGAAACCATGCCTAATGCCGAACTGGCTCAGGGACATAACTCTGCCATCGTAGACCATAAGGGACGTGCACTCATCGTTTACCATACCCGCTTTATGAACAGAGGTGAGGAGCATGAGGTTCGTGTACATCAGCTCTTCGTAAACCAGGACGGTTGGCTGGTTGCTGCTCCTTACGAGTTTAGCGGCGAAACTTATACTGATAATGATATTGCTACCCAGCAGCTCTATGATGCAACAGAGGTAGAGGGTGATTATCAGATCATAGCTCACCCTTACCGTCAGAACACGGCAGCAATGGCTTATGAGAAGCCTGTTACCATCCATCTCAATGCAAATGGTTCTATCTCGGGTGAGTATACCGGAAAATGGGAACTGGTGAGCGGTACAAGCTACATCAATCTTACCTTGAAGGGTGTTGCTACAGCCAATGCTGAGGTGAAGTTCAAGGGTGTGCTTACCGAGCAGACCATTGATTATACCAATATCAAGGCTCTCTGCTTTACAGCCCTCAGTTCTTCTGACGGTTTGACTACATCGGGTGGTGCCAGTTTGCAGACTCGCGGCTTGAGTATCTGGGGAAGCAAGGCTGATGCCAAGGCGGCTATCAAATATACATTGGATAAGACCAGTGTTCCTTTTGCAGATGGTGCTACTTTGAATTCTATGCCAAAGCTCCCAACAGAGGGTCATCTTGGTGCTACTGTTTTATGGAAGTCAAGTAATCCTTCTATTCTGACCGATGAGGGCGTAGTAAAAGGCAAGGGTAAGGTAATTATGACCATGACTATCAGCAAGGATGGTTATGAATATACTAAGGATTATACCCTGAATATCGATGCTGAGGCTGAGGAAAGTACTCCGGTTTACTATCCTGTTTCTGCACAGAAGAATACAACTTCAGGCTGGTGGACAAACTTCTCTCCTTACTACGAGTTGCAGGCTGGCAAGAAGATGCAGTTTAAGTTCTATAACTATAGTGATATGTCTGCGGTATGGAACAACTGGTGCTTGGCGGCTACCCAGATAAAGCGTGAGGATGCTGGCTATGGAGCAGATAAAGAGTACTTCGTAATCCGCAACGATAAATTCGGTTGGGGAGCTAACCACAATGCAGAAGGATTTACCGATGATTTTGATTGGAGCGGCGGTGAAGATCGTCCAAATCTTAGGAAAGATTTGAATGGCTCTTTGGTTGATATGACTGTTAGCTTGACTGCTGCAGGCGTATTCAAGATGGAATCTACCATCACGACTACAACCAACAAGGTATATCATTATACCTATACCACCACATTGACGGCTAAGCCATCTAAGATTGTCCTCTTCTTCGTGAACGAGAAGTCTTACATCGACGGCTCAAGCCTTTCTACAGGCATCTCGAACCCTATCATCATCCAGAAGAAGAATGATGGCAAGTGGTTCAACCTCTCCGGTCAGCAGGTAGACAAGAGCTACAAGGGTGTAGTGATTGTGAACGGAAAGAAATTTGTGAACAAGTAATTCTCTTATATATAATAAGGTGTAATTATATGAAGATTTCTAAAATACTTTTGGGAGCAGCAATGATGATTGCTGCTCCTGCTGTAAAAGGCGGTTGTCAGATGATGGCACAGAATGCTCCGCAGGAACCGATTGTGGTAGATACTCCTTTTGTCCACGACCCCGTAATGGCGTATGAGAATGGCAAGTACTATCTCTACTGCACAGGTCATGGCATCACGCAGATGACTTCCACCGACCGCAAGCATTGGACCATCGTTCCTCAGGGCGTACTCAAAAACAGCGAGATTCCGGCATGGACGCATGATAGTGTGCCTGGTTTTACCACTCATATCTGGGCACCGGATGTTATCCGATTCAAGAACAAGTGGTATCTGGCTTATTCCTGTTCTACCTTTGGCAAGAATACTTCTGCCATCGGCTTGCTGAGCAATACTTCCTTATCTGATAAGGATGGATGGAAGGATGAGGGCTGCCTCGTCGCCTCCAAGGGCGATAGAGACAACTGGAATGCCATCGACCCGAATTTCATCGTTGATGAGAAGGGAAACCCTTGGCTTACCTGGGGCTCTTTCTGGGATGGTATCCAGATGATCAAGTTGGATAAAAAGACGATGCATGTCAAGAAGGGTGCCAAGCCTCAGACCATTGCCCGCCGTCATACTGTGGGCGATGCTTCGGCAGAACCGAATCCTACCTCTAAGTTTGCCGGCACCAATGCCATCGAAGCTCCTTTCATCATGAAGCATGGTGGCTATTACTATCTCTTCGTAAGTTGGGATTACTGTTGCCGTGGCATCAAGAGCAACTATCGTGTAGCCGTGGGCAGAAGCAAGAAGGTGGCTGGTCCTTATCTGGACAAGGATGTCAAGGACATGCGCAATGGCGGTGGCACCTTGCTGTTGGAAGGTGATAAGAAGGAATATGAGGCGATGGGTCATTGCTCTGCCTACTCCTTCCCTGATGGCGATTACTTCTTCTGCCATGGTTACAGCGTGCCAAAGAATGGTGCCAGCATCCTGGTTCAGAAGAAAATCAACTGGACGGCAGATGGGTGGCTGATGTTGGAATAAAAATGGTTCTTCTTGGTAAAAAAATTATATTTAATAAATTGTGAATAAGTTATGAGAAAGATTTTAATTCTACTCTTTATGGTGCAGATGGTAGCTATTCAGGGAATGGCTACTAATCGTGTGATGCGAGAAACTGTTCCTGATGATTCCCTGCATACAGGAATATGGAAAACCGACACGTTGAAGGAAGTCAGCATAAAGGGAAGCTCTATTCTGCAAAGTGGTGACAGGATGAAAGTAGCAATAACCAAGGATTTGCGTCGTGGTACAGTTAGTACTATCCAAATGTTGGGAAAGCTGCCTAATTTTACTTATAACTTTGTGGACCGTTCTTTAACTTATCACAATTCCTCCAATATCATAGTATTGGTAGATAGCGTAGAAAAAGATATGAACTATCTGCAGAATATTCAGCATATTCGCTTTGACAAGGTAGAGGTGATTGATAAACCGCAAGGTCAATACCAAGGCTATGATGTATTGATAAACCTGCATACCAAGAAGAACTATGAAGGCTATGAAGGCATGCTCTTTAATAATGAAGGCTTCAATCTGAATGGCGAGAATGACAAAAAATACATCTTTGAGAATACGACGGCAAATTTTTCATATACCAAAAACAAGTGGAATATTTATGCTTTTGCCTATAGTTACTTTGGACAAGGTGCGTATGACACGAACTGGTCAAAGAATTACCTGCAGAATGGAATCAAGGAAACGCTAGTGAACAATCCTGATGGTATCAGGAATATCATCACATTTGAAAGATACCGTTCGGGATTGCTTAGCCTGGATTATGCCATACAGAAAAATCAGTCTCTTTCGTTTGTGTATCAATATGGTGCTGGGCGTGATCATGATACCTATAATCATTATACTATATTGCGGACAGATGAAAATACTCATACCGAGACAAGATTGACTCGCGATATACGCACCCATGTGAGAGATAGTGAACATTCGATGGCTGTGTTCTACCGTAACAATGTGGGAAGAGTAAGATGGACTGCCGATTTCAATTACAGGTTTTCTCCAACCCGCAGTCTTACAGATCAGACAGAGAGTACGGGATTTGTGCTGAATAATCATTTCCAGGACCACATGAACTTTACTCGCTTCCGTATAAGTGGATGGACCAATTTTGCCAATGGTCATCTTACATTGAATGCTGGCTATGAGAATACATGGAAAAGTTACAAGAGAGAAGATCATGATACCGGCGAAAAGCTGAACACCAACAGTTATTTGCGAAATCGCCTGTGGGCAAGTCTCAATTGGCGTTTTGATAATAATGCGCAATTGATGTTTTCCGGTTGGGCAGAGCATGTGGGCTTGAATAACAATCATGCCAAGAAAACTCAGGTGCCAGTTGGTGGAAGTTTCATGGCCTATTATCAGCTGACCAGACGTAATTGGATGCGCTTAAACTATGATTGTTCCACCAGTTATCCAGACCAGAATCTATCTAGTGAATATGGTTATTTTACCGATTCTCTGTCTTGGGTAGGTGGTAATCCGTGGCTCAAGACCAATGTTACTCATCGCATCAACTATTGGATAGATCTTTGGTGGTGCTTTAACTTCCAGACGGGGTATGTGTATTCACCAAATAGTTTCAATTCCATAACTGAAATTCGAGAAGGAACATTGCCGAGTGGTGTACCGGGCAAGTATGTGGCAAGTGTCTTCCAGAATACTGATTACAGGGAATGGTGGGCTTCCGTATCGTTTACTAAGAGATTCTGTAGAGACTTCTTGTATAAGGCAGATTTGAAATATAGAAATGCCAAGGCAAGTTATCACGAATTTTCTAACCACATACAGACGGTAGAGGGCGTTACGTCTTTGCAGTACTATCAGCCAAAATGGGATATGAACTTTGCGATGTCCTATTCTTATAGCAAGAATTTTACAATCTCTCCACAAGTTAAGTCTTCGTCGAATTTCGAGAACCCGTATGTATCTATCCAGAAGTTCCTGTTGAAGAAGAAGTTGGAGTTGACATTGACTTATAGTCTTATGTTCCACTTCTTCAATTCTGATATGATAACAGAAACAAAGTCTCCTGGTTTTGAGAGCAGATACTTGGATAAGGCTTTTGATAGGCAGCGAAATAGAATAGTATTCAGTGTTTCATATCGTTTTGCCGGTGGAAAATCCGTAAGGCAATATAATAGAGATATGTCAACAGAGGATTAGAAGTAAAATGTTAAAATGGAGTTAAAATAGCGTTTATTCCGCTACGAACGGCAAAAAAGCGGTTCCGTAGCGAAATAAACGCTATTTTCTTTCGCTGTTTCCGAAATTTTGTAGTATATTTGCAGCAACTAATTGGGTATGATTATGTGTGAAATAATAGGTAGAAAAAAGGAAATAGCAGAATTGAAGCGTTACTACGAAAGTGGTAGGGCTGAGTTTGTGGCTGTGTATGGTCGTCGCCGTGTCGGTAAAACATTCTTGATAGATGAGGTGTTTCACGATGATATGGTGTTTCATCATACCGGATTGTCGCCTTATGACCGTCGCCGGAAGGTAACCTTGAAAGACCAGTTACAGAATTTCTATTTCTCGCTTCTTCGTCAAGGCATGGAGGATATAGCGCAACCTAAGTCGTGGCTGGAGGCTTTCTTTTTGCTGGAACGTTTTTTGGAAACTTGCGATAATGGTTCCCGACAGGTGGTATTTATCGATGAGTTGCCCTGGATGGATACGGCTCGTTCCGGTTTTCTTACGGCATTAGAGGCTTTCTGGAATGGTTGGGGCAATATGCGCCACAATTTGTTACTCGTAGTCTGTGGTTCTGCCACCTCCTGGATGCTTGATAATCTAATCAGTAATAAAGGTGGATTATACGGGCGTTTGACTGGCGAAATCAAACTGTCGCCGTTTACTTTGAAAGAATGTGAGGAGTTTTATCAGAGCCGTGGCATCAAGATGTCCCGTTATAATATTACGCAGGCCTATATGATTATGGGTGGAATTCCTTTCTATATGAATTTCTTTAATCCATCCTATAGTCTGGCTCAGAACATAGATGCCTTGTTCTTTGACCGTCAGGCGAAGCTGGGGGATGAGTTTGACAGGCTCTTCAATTCTGTGTTTGATCATGCCGAAGACTGTATGAAGATAGTTCGCTTTTTGGGTACCCGCCATGCAGGTTTCACCCGTAAGGAGATAGCAGAGCATACCGGCTTGAATCCGAATGGTGATTTTACCAAGATGCTGAAAGCCTTGCTGGGCAGTGATTTTGTGGTGAAATATACTCCTTTCGGTTTCAGTCAGCGAGAGGAGTATTATAAGCTTATTGATTCCTTTTGCTGGTTCTGGCTTCATTTTAAGGAGAAGAAGGCAGTAAAGCAAACTGATTACTGGCAGCAGCATTTGAAGGAGAGCGATGTTGCCTCATGGCGTGGCATTGCATTCGAGGAGGTTTGTTTGCAGCATATTTCGCAGATAAAATATGCTCTTCATATAGGTGCTGTGTCTTCGTTGGAATCTTCGCTCATAGTGAAGGGAAGCGAGGAGACTGATGGCATGCAGATAGACTTGCTGATAGACAGGGCTGATGATGCGGTGAATGTTTGCGAGATGAAATTTTATAAGGCTCCTTATGCCGTGACCAAGGGCTATGCTCAGGTGCTGAATAGCCGTTTGCAGGCTTTGGAAGAAAAGAACCCTACCAAGACTTTCCTCCTTACGTATGTGGGAAATTCAGAACTGGTGAGTAATGAATACTCCGATATATTCAGGGCATCAGTAACTCTGGATGACTTGTTTATATAATGGATGGTATTTTAGAGATTAAAAATAGTAAAATGCAGAGAAGAAAACTCATATTGTTGAGATATTCTGTGTTCTTCACCTTATTATATATATTAGTAGGGTGTACCGGAAATCGGGTACAAATGCAGAGATTACAGGTTATAGACAGCTTGATGGAACCCCATCCGCAAGCTGCCTATGATAGTTTGTGCCGTTTTGATTCTTTGGAGATGGGGAATGCATCTCGTAAGGTGGTAATGAAGCAGCGGCTGCTGATGGCTAAGGCGCAGAACAAACTTTATCTATCTATGCCTACTGATTCCATATTTCAAGAGGTGGTGGATTATTATGATAGTAAAGGAAGTGATAATGAGAAAATGCAAGCTTATTATCTAATGGGATGTGTATATCGTGACCAAAAGGAGGCACCAAAAGCAATGATGAGTTATAAAAAGGCTGTAGAGTATGCTGATACGTTGAGTAAGAAGTGTGATTATTGTACTCTCTCTAAGGTTTATGGGCAAATGGCTGAGATTTATAGCAGACAATATTTGCATAGCAAAGCAGTCGAAAATTTTCATAAGTATAGTGATTATTCTTTTCTTTCCAATAACAAAAAAGACGGGATACAAGGATTATTATTTGCATCTATTGAATATTATAGTATGGGAGATACTTTAAAAGCTTTGAATTTACAAGCGCATTGTCGTAAACTGTATTTGCAGAGTGGAATGCGTAAAGAAGCTGCTTTGTCTTATCCTAGACTTATTTATACATTATTGAATCGAGCCAATTATAAAAAGGCAGCTCATTATATGTCTCTCTTTGAATCGCAGTCAGGGTTGTTTGACAGTCATCATAATATAAAACAAGGACATGAACATTATTATAAGGCAAAAGGGCTTTATTTTTTGGGAATACACAGGTTGGATTCATCTGGATACTATTTCCGAAAGCTAGGGGCATACGGGATGGAATATGAGTCTTGCAATGGATTGTTGTCTGTTTTTAGTAAATTAGACCAAAAGGATTCTGTCAGGAAATATGCAGTACTTAGTGAGCAGGAAATGGATAAAATCTTGAATAGTACTCAGGCTGATGCTGTGATTCAGGCAAATTCTTTATACGATTATACCAGATTGCAGAAAAAGATTGACGAGGAGATATTACATAAAGAGCGAAACAAGTATCTCTGGATGTTTATCTGTTTTATGGTATTGTGCAGTTTGGGTTTTCTTGTTGGGAAATACAAGAGAATGAAGAACCGGATGTCTCAAAAAATAGCAAAAGTAAACCAAAGACTAGAGAAAGCTAGTGAGGAATTGAGTTTGTTACAAGAGAATAAAGACATTTTTATCCACAAGAAGCAAGAAGAAATTGCCGCATTGCAGGATATCCTTCGAGAGTATAGGGAAAAGTACGAAAAGTATAATTTGCTAGACAAGGAGAAGATGTTGATGGGAAGTGATATTGTAGTAAGATTTATGGAAATGTCGAAGCCAAAGAGAAATCATATCGATCCAGTGGAAGAAGATTGGCAAGAATTATATGATGCATTACTGCAATATAAACCTCTCTTGTTTGAAAGAATAAGGAAGGGAAAGTTGAGTCCTCAAGAGTTTCAGATTTGTATCTTAGCTTACCTGGGAATAGATAATACAGCCATTGCATTTTTGATCAATACAACAACCAAAAACGTAAGTAATGCTAAGCAAAAAATAAATCGAAAACTGTTTGACGATAAAAGAGCCTCTACTTTATTCAGTAATTTACTGAATATTTAAAGCTTTTGATTCTCATGATAACAGGGAGTTATGATGATATAGAAATGTAATGGTGGATTCTTGGTGGATATTATCACGAACCAAAATTTTGTTATTTGACAATTTTTCCATAAATTTGCAGATACGAAATAATAATGTAAGTTAATAACAAACAAATGTAATCATGAAGTATATTAAAGTTATACTGTTTATTCTGGTGTTATCTTGGGCAATGTCTGTAGTTGCCCAAGATAAGGAAAAAACTGTGGAATATTGGGGGTGGGTCGAAGACTTTGTTACTCATACTGCAATAAATGATGCAAAGGTTAGTCTGATGGATGCCGATGGAAACCTTGTTAAGGTGGAAACTTCTAATAGCAGGTTGAATCAAAATGATGGTGGCTTTGTCTTTCGGGTAACTAACAATCGGAAATATACCATTAAAGTTGAGCATGATAGCTATGTGCCACAAAGTATTTCTTTTGACGTAAAGGCTAGCAAACGAGTGAACACCCGTTATTTTCCTACCATTTTCTTACGTAAGAAGAAAAAACTGGATGATGAATTGCAGTTGAATGAAGTAACAGTCACGGCTACCAAGGTGAAATTCTATCACAAGGGTGATACGCTGGTGTATAATGCTGATGCCTTCCAACTTTCCGAAGGCTCCATGCTCGATGCACTCATCAAGCAACTGCCTGGTGCGGAATTGAAGTCGGATGGCAGCATTTATGTTAATGGACGTTTTGTGGAGAGCCTCTTGCTTAATGGCAAGGATTTCTTCAAGGGTAACAATACGGTACTCTTGCAGAACTTGCCTACATACGCGGTAAACTCCATCAAGGTATATGAAAAGAAAACTGACCTAAATCTGTTTGCCAAACGAAAGGTTGAGGAGGATGAATATGTGATGGATGTCAACCTGAAGAAACAATATAATATTGGCTGGTTGGGCAATGTGGATGCTGGTATGGCAAATGATGACTTGTATTTGGCGCGCTTGTTTGCTTTGCGTACAACTGACCATTCGCAGTTGGCAATATTCAGCAACTTTAATAATATGAATGATGGTGGTGCACCGATGCAAGGCTCTGACTGGACACCGGAGAAGCTGCCGATGTCTAGATTGACAACAAGGAAGGTGGGAGTGAACCTGAATGTGGATGATAGATTCAACCGATTCCGGTTGAGAAGTAATGCCGACCTTACTCATTATGATAATCATGAGGAAACGAATGCGTATCGCACCAACTTCTTGTCATCGGGGGATACATACGAGCGTTCTATGAATGAAGCAAAGTATTGTAATTTCTATCTCAATATGAACAACATGTTGACGCTGACTCCTGGTGGCAGAAATTCTAAATGCTATATGACGATAGACCAAAAAGCCAATTACTCTCGCCGTAAGCAGAATTCCATCTTTTATTCAGCTCTGATGGCTGAAAGTTGGGAAAATCAGGAACAGATGTGGAATTGTCTCTTCCCGATTTCAACAGGTGAACTGTATAAGAACTTGATTAATAGAGTGGAAAGCAAAAGCCAAAACGACTTGAAGAGTTGGCTTGCATCATTGGACTACAGTTCAGATTTCATCGTAAATGAAGCTGGAGATATGTTGCAGCTAAAGCTTGGTGGTGAAGTGCTTGGTAAAGATGATGAGGGATATAGCATTTATAGCCTTGATTATGCTTCAGGAAATGTTGCTGGAAATAATGATTATCGTCGCTGTTATGTACCTTGGTCTTCTAAAGGGTATCGTTATCATGGCGGCTTGGGGTACTCCTTCAATGTTTCTGATAAGTTGTGGGGAGCTATTCAATATGGTTATGAGCAGAAGTATTCTCATGAAGAGAATAGTCTTTATCGTTTGGATCAACTTGCAGGATGGGGAGCTGATGCCAATCATGAATTAGGTGTCTTGCCATCTGTTACTGATTATCTTTCAACGATAGATGCGGCTAATAGTTATCTGTATGATTTTCATACTGATGCGCATAAGCCGTTTGCGATTTTTTCCTGGCAGGTGGTAGAAGATGCAAAGAATGATATTTTGTTCAAGAGCCAGTGGAACTTCAACTTCTCGCATGAGAATATGCGTTATAGAAGGGCATCTCTAGATAAGGAACTCTCTCGTAATTTAAGTTTCCTGAACCCGGAGTTTACCCTATATTGGAGCGGAAATAGAAAAAACAGAAAGTTTTCTAGCAGTTTGGTCTATTCTATAACTCAGGTAGCTCCTCAGATGCTCTATCTGTTTGATTATATAGATGATGCAGACCCTCTGAATGTAAAGCGTTATGGAAATGAAAAACTGAAGAACTCAATGTTGCATCATCTGCAATATGTCTATAATGGAAGTTTGAAGTCTCTGATGTATGATTTTAAATACGATTATACTTCTACCACCGATGCAGTGGCTATGGGCTTTATATATGATAAAAACACTGGTAGGCGTACTTTCTCGCCAACCAATGTGAATGGTAACTGGAATACAAGCTTGCGCTTAGGATTGAGTGGTAATGTTGATAAGAAGAAACGACTGATATTTAATACGGTTACCTCTTTGGGCTATGTTAACAGTGTTGATATGATTAGTGATGCTGCAACTGTGGAGATGAAGAAGAGTATAGTAAAGACATCCACCATTTCTGAAGATTTGCGTCTGGACTACAAACTGGGTAAGCATTCTTTGGGAGTGAATACTTATGTAGCCTGTCTTCATTCCAATGGCGAACAGAAGGATTTCGAAACCCTTGATGCTTGCAACTATCATTATGGGCTGAGTGCAGTATTGGCACTTCCTTTCAGGTTCTCGTTTGACACCGACCTTTCGATGTATAGTCGACGTGGATATGGTGAGTCTGTGATGAATGATGACAATTTATTATGGAACTTCCGCCTTTCCCGACCATTTTTCAAGGGAAAATTGGTTGTGAAGGCTGATGCATTCGATGTGTTCCATCAGTTGAAGAAAGTGGATAGAACTATCAATGCGCAGGGCAGAGTAGAGAAATACTATAACACAGTGCCCCGTTATGTGCTCATCCACGCCATTTATCGTTTTCATGTAGCAAAAGGTAAAAAGTAAGTCTTATCTGGTAGTCTCTAAAAATCGGCTCATCCAAACGAAATCAGTATCAAAAAAATCCGAAACAGATAACTTGGCAAGCTTCTGTTTCGGATTCTACCTTTATTCTTCTTTGATTTTTCAATCTCTGATAGTGCGCTGTAGGCTGTCAAAGCATGATGGTTAAAATATGAGTCATAGATGAAAGTTTATCTATCTTGGTCGGTTTATGGATAAGATTCTGCGAGTATAGAACTGAAGTGTTAAAACAACGTCTATTCCGCTACGAACTATAAAAAATACAGTTTCGTAGCGGAATAGACGCTATTTTTAGATGATTTGTTTATTTAATGAGTTTGTCTGGTTCTAAAACTATACTTTATGGTAATGGCTGACGCTGGAATAGCCTCGATTTTTAAAACACGGACAAATTGAATTTGTCCGGCTCTTTTGTCCGGTGGCTTGTAAGTTGTTAAAAATGAGAGATTTATAAGGGTATGGATAATTTGTCCGGACAAATTCAATTTGTCCGTTTGTTTTTTTTAGCCCTTTTGGACTTGAAAACCTTGGGATATGATGCCGAAACCTATGAGATGCTGGGAAGAAACCTATGAGTTATGATGAAAGAAACTATGAGTTGTGGGGGAGAAAACTATGACTTATTTTTTTTAACATAAAGCTCTAAAGCAGCCAAAGGAGAATAAGAGAGGTTGGAACG
>JAJXBQ010000183.1:0-6624 GCA_021640525.1 Segatella copri | reverse complement strand
CCGCGATTTATCCGTTTTTTTTTATATTTTTGCAGAATGAATCATCTAAAAGCAAACATTTTAGGGCTCGCTCTGCTCTGCTGCCTCCCGATGGGCGCACAGCTGAAGTGGAACCAGGCCTATCAGACATATATCAACCAGTATAAGGATCTTGCCATCGAGCAGATGCTCCGTTACCGCATTCCAGCCAGCATCACCCTAGCACAGGGACTGTTTGAGAGTGCGGCAGGAAGGAGCGACCTCGTACGCCAGGGCAACAACCACTTCGGCATAAAATGTCACAACTGGACGGGACCTACCCAGTACCACGACGATGATGCCCGGGGCGAATGCTTCCGCGTATACCAGGACGCAAGAGACAGCTACGAAGACCACAGCAAGTTTCTGGCGCGCCAGCCACGCTACGCACGCCTCTTCGAACTCTCGCAGCACGACTACAAGGGATGGGCTCGCGGACTGAAAGCCTGCGGCTACGCCACCAACCCGCAGTATGCCAACAAGCTGATACAGATTATAGAGCTCTACAAGCTCAACCAGTATGACAAGGCCAAGCGCTACGACCGCTTCATGGCTACCCACAGCGGTACCGACCAGCCTGTAAACGCCGAAGGCCTGCTGCACCCTATCCATATCTTCAACAAGAATTACTATCTCTATGCCCGCGAAGGCGACACCTTCAAGAGCATAGGCAAGGAGGTGGGCATCAGCTGGCGCAAACTGGCTCGCTACAACGAGCGCAACAAGCACGCCGTGCTGCACAAGGGCGACATCATCTATCTGAAGAAGAAACGCTCCAAGGCACCTAAGCAGTATAAGAAGCGCCCTCACGTGATACAGCCGGGCGAAAGCATGTACGCCATCTCGCAGAAGTATGGCATCCGACTGGAGAAACTCTACAAGATGAACCATCTCGCCCCTAACATCCCGGTAAGCGTAGGAACAAGGCTGAGGGTGAGATAAGTGATTAGTGATTCGGTCACTTGGTGATTCGGTCACTTGGTGATTCGGTGAGAAATGTGAATGTGAATGTGAATTTCAAATGAAAATACAATGAAGAGAATGATATTATCCCTCGCCACCATGGCGATGCTGATGGCGCCCGGCACAATAAAAGCGCAAAACTTTGACGACTATTTCACAGACAAGACGCTGCGGGTAGACTATACCTTTGCCGGCAACCAGAAGCAGCAGATGATAGCCGTAGACGAACTCAACGTAATGCCACGCTGGTACGGCAAACGGCAGCGACTGGCCGAACTCCCGGTAGAGGGCAACGGACAGATAACCGTACGCGACCACCGCTCAGGCAAAATCATCTACCGCAACTCCTTCTCCACCCTCTTCCAGGAATGGCTCTCCTATCCAGAGGCAGAGAAGAACACGCAGAGTTTCGAGAACGTATTCCTCGTTCCGATGCCGAAAGATACCGTAGACATCACCCTCGACCTGCGCAACAACCGCCGCGAGATAACCACCACGCTCACCCACCAGGTAGCGCCGAAAGACATTCTGATTCATCAGAAAGGCAACAAGCCTACACCATACGTTACCCTGCAGCAGGCTGCCGACACCACCCGATGCATCCACATCGCATACGTGGCTGAAGGCTATACCGATGCAGAGATGCCTGTCTTCCTGAAAGATGCGCAGGAGGCTACAGAGGCCATCTTCGCCCACGAACCCTTCAAGAGCATGAGAGACCGCTTCAACATCGTAGCCGTAAAATCGCCATCCAAGCAGAGCGGACCTAGCATCCCAGCCCAGGGCATCTGGCACGAGACCGCCCTCAGCTCTCATTTCGACACCTTCTACAGCGACCGCTACCTTACCACCCTGCATCTCAAAGACCTGCACAACTGGCTGGCAGGTACCCCTTACGAGCACATCATCGTACTGGTAAATTCGGATAAGTATGGCGGTGGCGGCATCCTCAATTCATACAATCTCACCACCTGCCACCAGAAATGGTTCAAGCCGGTAGTGGTGCACGAGTTTGGCCATTCCTTTGCCGGACTTGCCGATGAATACGCCTACGAGCAGGAGCAGATACCGATGTATCCTCACGATGTAGAGCCTTGGGAGAAGAACATCACTACCCTTGCCGATTTCCACGGAAAATGGGAGAACATGATAGACAAGAAGACCAAGATTCCTACTCCGCTCTCAAAGAAAGAGAAGGAGGCGGTGAGCAAGGTGGGTGTCTTCGAAGGTGCCGGATACAGCTTGAAGGGCGTTTACCGCGGTGTGCAGGACTGCCGTATGCGCATCAACGAAACACCGGAATTCTGCCCGGTATGCAAGAAGGCACTGCAAGACATCATCGACTTCTACACGAAATAAAGAAATCATAAAAACATTATATCTATGAAAGAGCAAAACCTAAACATCAGATACATGGTGGCTCAGCTCTCAGAGTTGAGCCAGCAGGAGCAGGAGCTCGTAAACAGGGCGAAGGCTGCCACCAGCAATGCGTATGCTAACTACAGCCACTTCTATGTGGGAGCAGCCCTGCTGCTGGGCGACGGCAGAATAGTGATTGGAGCCAACCAGGAGAACGCCGCCTTCCCTTCGGGACTCTGTGCCGAGCGCAGCGCCATCTTCGGTGCCCAGAGCAACTATCCCGACCAGCCTATCCTGACGCTCGCCATAGCAGCGAGAAACGGGAATGGCTTCCTCAAGTCGCCTATCTCGCCATGCGGAGCCTGCCGCCAGGTGATACTGGAGATGGAAGACCGCTACCAGCGCCCCGTACGCATCCTGCTCTATGGCGAGAACGGAACCTACTGCTTCGACAGCATCAAAGACCTTCTCCCCTTCTGCTTCGTAGATTCAAACATGAAGGAATAAGATTACAGAGCCCACTTTAAAAAGGGGCTCAGGATATAAGAAAAAGCCCTACAGGAAGTTTGCATCATGCAGACTTTCCTGTAGGGCTTTCTTCTTATTCCTCCCTATACTCATTATTCCTCCTTATACTCAAAGCATCCTGCGGCAGGCTGCTCTTTCTTTCTCGGCAAACCATCACGGTCGGTTGCAGGCAGGGTTTCGGCATCTGCCTTTCCTATTGCTGCCGACTCCTTGCGCAGATGGAAATCATACTTCAGATTGTCGGTGTCGAAAAGGCGGAAATGCTTCTCGGCAAACACCGTCGTATCCTTGATGTCCTCATAAACCACATGGGTGAACTTCAGACTGTCGTCCGTCTCCAGCTTCTCCGTGCGCAACACACAATGGTCGAAGAGGAAATTGAAGGCATCCTCCTCTTTCGGAGCCTCCCAGACCACCTCATCATCATGATAACCCGTTACGAGTGAATTTCTCACCTCGAAACGAGGCAGCGGAGAGGCAAAACCGATGGCAGACTCGCGGCGCCCGTCAAACGGATAGAACTGGGCTATGGTGCAGCCGTTTACCTCAACATCTCCACCCTCAACATAGAGCGGATGGTTCAGACAGTTGGTTATCTGCGAGTTAAGAATCTGCACCTTGGCAGAATCAATCCTCACACCGTAGCCCTGACTGTTATGAATCGTAGCATTCTCGATGAGCAGTTTCTGCTTCGTAGCATCGCCCGCTTCTATCATCACAGCATCGTAGGCACTATGAATATCAGCAAACGAAATCTTGCAGTCATGAGCCGAAGACATCAGTCTGATTCCCTGCCATTGTCCCGGTGTGCGGTCATAAGGCAGATAATCGAACATGTGGTCCAGTCGGTCGCCCCGCATCACCACTTCCCTGTCCTTTTCGCCCTCAATCTTCAGCGACCCGAACACCTGCAAGCCCGCATTCTCGTGGAAATAGAGTTGGGTGCCCGGAGCAATGGTCAGCGTAGCCGCCTCATCAACCCTGATTCCCCCATAAACCACTACCGGCAGCGTGCTCTGCAGCAGCTTGTCTTCCTTCACCTCGAGCGAATTGAGTTTCATCGCATCCCATGAAAACGCCCTCAGGTTCACCTTCTGTTCCACGCCACTTTCCAGCGCAAACACCAGGTTGTCGCTCACCAGCTGTGGCTCTTCGCTGTTCTGCATCGCCGAAGTCAGTTCTACGAACACGCGTATGCTGTCACCCTTCCTGATCTCCACATTCTGCGTCTGGAATCCCGCTTCGGTGCCCAGATAAGAGCCGTCAACATTCACCCGGTAGCCCTTCTGGTTACCATTTTCCAGACGCACCGACTGGCAGCGCAGAGCCTTGCCCGTACGGTTGTAAACCCAGAAGCTTCGGGTAGGCGTAGGCACATTCGAGAAGGTGGTGTCCATCTTCAGCGTATCTACCGAAAACGAGAGCACATCTCCCCTTGACGTTGAGAAACTCTCATCGTCGGCACAACTGGCAAGAAGGGCGCTCATCGCCATCCCTACACCCATTATATACAAAAATCCCTTTTTCCGTTTCATATCTATAAAAACGGAAAAAGGGAAATATTATTGTATCTGCCTCTACATAAACAGAGCAAAGATGGATGAGCCTACAACCGTCATCACACCGCAAACCACGATGCTCAGACTGCTCATGGCTCCCTCTATGGTACCCATTTCCATCGCCTTTGCCGTACCCAGCGCATGGGAAGAACAGCCGATGGCGATACCTTTGGCAATAGGCTCCTTGATGGAGAGAAGCTTCAGGAATTTCTCGGCAAAGATGTTGCCCAGCACACCCGTTACGATGATGACAACCACCGAAACCGAAACATGACCGCCCAACTCCTCAGAAACGCCGATACCGATAGCGGTAGTGATGCTCTTAGGCAGGAAGGTAACGTAGGACGCATGGTCGAAATGGAAGATGAGGGCGAGAATGAGCACGGAGCAGAGACTCGCCAGCACGCCCGAAACGATGCCTATCAGCACAGCCCGATAATTCTTCTTCAGAAGCTCAACCTGCTGATAAAGCGGCACAGCCAGACAGATGGTGGCTGGTGTGAGCAGATAGCTGATGCTGTTGGCGCCCGCCGAATAGGTCTTGTAATCTACGCCCGTCAGCAGGAGCGTGATGATAACGAGGATGATGGAGATGAGCAGCGGGTTCATCAGCGACCATCCCGTCTTCAGCTTCAGCAGCATGCCTATGCCGTAGGCAGCCAGACTGATGAGAACGCCGAAGAAGACAGAATCCTGGAACAACTGGTTCATTTCTTCGCCTCCTTTCCTTTTCTGATTACCAACTGCGTAATCCAGCCCGAAGCACCCATCACGACGAAGGTGCTGACCACCGTAACTACGATATACTGGAACCATGCATTGCCGATATCCTGATAAGAATCAATCAGTCCTACGGCAGCCGGAATAAACATGACGGGCATGATGGCAATGAGGAAACTACTGGTTTCGCGGATATGCTTCACCTTGATCAGTTTTGTTTCCAGCGCAATAAAGAGCAGGATGATTCCGTAGATGCTTGCCGGAATAGGCAATGGCAGCAAAAAATGGAGCAATTCCCCTGCAAAGGAGAACGCTATGATTATCAAAAATTGAATTAAAAACTTCATGTTGATCTACTTTAAATTTATATCAAGCTAACGTACTGCTCAATGAGGCTTGCCGTCTCTTCTACGCCCAGGCGCACAGTATCCAGGCAGATGTCGTAATCATCGGCATTTCCCCAGGTAAGGCCTGTATAATACTTATGATAAGCCACTCTGCAATCCTCGGTGTGCTCCACAAACTCCTCAGCTTCCTCATACGAAAAGCCCTTCTCCTCCTGAATATCCTTGATGCGAGCCTCAAGATTGCCGCTCAGGAAAACAGAAATCAGGTCTTTGCGCTCGCGAAAGATATAGTTGCCGCAACGGCCGATGATGATACAGTCTTCATCGCCTATCATATCGGCAAGTGTATGGAGCGGTTTTTCTGTCAGCGCCCTCTGCGTTTCGCCAAGCGACGACATTGAGAAGAGCAGTTCATCTACCGGCCGCTCATCGAAGAAAGCCTCCATCTCGTCGAGCACTCCTCTCTGTTCAGCCATTTCCATCAAATTCTTACGGGTATAAAAAGGAATACCATACTTTTCGGCGAGCAGCTTGCCCACGCGAATAGCGCCACATCCACACTGGCGCGCTATCGTAATAATCATGATTCTAAAAATTAAAACTTATATATTAATTACTCAGTTCCGTTATCCTCTCCCAGCCATCCATGGCGGGAATTGCATATAGCAAAAAAGCTAAGAAGATTTGACTCTTCTTAGCTTTCTTGTGTCGGGGCGACAGGATTCGAACCTGCGACCACCTGTTCCCAAAACAGGAGCGCTACCGGGCTGCGCTACACCCCGCTTGTGCTTTGCTAAAGGTTTGAGTGAGAGAAAATAGAGTCGGGGCGACAGGATTCGAACCTGCGACCACCTGTTCCCAAAACAGGAGCGCTACCGGGCTGCGCTACACCCCGCTCATTCATCTCTACGATACCTCTTAAGCATTGCTTTAAGCATCATTTCTGAATTGCGAGTGCAAAGGTACTACATTTTTTCGATTCCACCAAATTTTTACCTAACTTTTTTCAAAAAAACATGCATTTTAATGCAAAACCCATGAAAACGGGCAAAAAATAAGGGCAACCCCTATCCGGAATTGCCCTTATACCTTATTATATATATAGAACTTTCGTAAGTTTTGCACCACAC
>JAJXBQ010000182.1:0-6632 GCA_021640525.1 Segatella copri | reverse complement strand
TCAAATATTTAACAGTTATAAACATTTAAATCTTTTTTACACCTTATTATATATATAAATAGACTGAACTTTTGGCTATTCCAATATTTCTTCGTACTTTTGCCCTACCAATCAGTAAGGTTTAACAGAAAACGGAAATTGCATTATGAAAATTATTGTATCAGAAGAAATCGAATCGGTATGTCCCACCTTTGTGGGAGCATGCGTGGAAGCCAATGTGGTAAACACCCCTTATTGTCAGGAACTTTGGGATGAAATCAATGCCCTCGGTGAGAAATACAGACAGACGCTGACCACGGAATCGCTGAAAGAGATGAGTGGAATTGCCGCCACCCGAAAGGTGTACCGTGCCTGCGGCAAGGATCCATCTCGCTACCGTCCTGCATCAGAAGCCCTTATCCGCAGAATGCTGCAGGGCAAGGAACTCTACCAGAGAGATACGCTGGTGGATCTGGTGAACCTGGCAAGCATCGCCTACGGCTACAGCATCGGCGGATTTGATGCAGACAAGTTTGAAGGCGACACCCTGACCCTGGGCGTAGGCAAAGCCGGCGAACCATACGAAGGTATCGGCAGAGGCATGATTAATATTGAAGGTCTGCCTGTTTACAGAGACAAGACAGGGGGTGTAGGAACCCCGACCAGCGACAACGAGCGAACCAAAATGAGTATTGACACCACCCATCTGGTGGTTCTCATCAACGGATATGACGGAGACGAACAGCACGTCCGCGAGAATGCCGAATTCATCATCGAACTTCTGAAGAAGTATTGCCAGAGCGATGGAGGCAGCTACTTCATCTACAAATAAAATGGTGTGTCATAAGTTTATGATTCACCCTCTTCTATTTGTTGGAAGAGATAGGATATGTTGCTGAAAGAGATAGGATATGTTGTTGGAAGAGACAGAATAAGTTGTTGGAAGAGATAGGATATGTTGTTGAGACAGTCAGTATCTTCGGTCGCACAACAGCTGTTGTGCGCTTGCATAACAGCTGATATGCGCATGCACAACACCTGTTGTGCATGCGGTAGCCAACTGTTATACACCAACTATTATCCAGACTTATGACACACCCTCATTAACCAAGAAATCTCTCTTATAAATTCAAAAAGGGGACTAGCCACCGCCAGTCCCCAAGACGAGAGAGATATAAGTGTTGACTTGGTCAACAACGAGGCAAATCACTTTGCCTTATATCTTTATTCTACTTATTTATTCTAAATCCTCATCCCAACCTGTATACTTAAAGCCTTTAGCCCTATAATGATAACCAGGCTGATCTGCACGAGAATAAACAATAGTAATTTCATCGGTAATAGTACCAGTCGCAGTCTTGTAAGTATTATGTCCACACTTACCAGACACAGTAATCTTACCTTTAGAAGTTGCAGAGTTTCCAATAAAATTATCCACATCTGTACCACTAAAAATATAATCACTCATATTGATAGACACCTTGGCATTTATTGCCCATTCAGTAGCTGTACTGTAATTACCAATGCGAATCCAAGCTTTATCCTTATCGTAATCTGTTGTATTACTCAAGAAACCAAAAACTCCATCGGAAACCTTGCATATCTCTTCAACATCGGAAGGGTTAGATTCCCAATATTCCGCATCAGTCTTACTAGGATCGTAACCTTTCTCAATATTCAAAGCATACTGACCTCCTATTGGAGCTATCGGTGTATAATCTATGTCGAAATCCGTACCTTCGGAACAAGCCGAGAACATCATAACAACAAGAGCTAATAAAAAGAATATTTTTTTCATATTTCAGTCTATTTAATAAAAACTAGAATTTACTTTTCCCACCACAACTTTTTGGTGATGTCGTTACCATTCTCCTTGATATACTTCATAGCAGCGGTATTATACAAAGAAGTCGAAGTAGGATAAATTAAGCGCATAGGATAAGCACCTGTCGCCAAGTTTGAAGCACCTGGATCTACCAAGTTACCTAGTTGATAACCATCAGACAAAGTACGCTCCATTGGCTTGTTACTAACTCGTACAGTAACAGCACCCTGAACTTCAGGATATCCTAAACGATTACGAGTAATCCAGCCATCATAAGAATTAGCGCCAGCATAAGTGAGCCAATATTGACGTGCTATACTCTTGAGCATATCTGTTTTATCAAATGCATATACACCATTTACAAAACTTGAGCCATCAAGTCCCCAACGGCTAAAACCAGCAAGCACACCTTTATTATAATACTCCTCTGCTTTATCAGTATTACCTAAACGAGCATAAGCCTCAGCAATCATCAATTCACATTCTGCCTCATTCATCAAGTATACAGGATCATCATAAGCCTGCTTAACACGTGAAGACTGAGAGATAGTAATTACAGACTGAGTACTAGGCTTCGTTCCACAAGGAAGGCCCTCATAGCACTCATCCATATGTGCTATCAACAACTCTGGTGTATTATAGTCCGGATGCGCTTTTTTAGATGCAGCAGTCTGATTATAAAGATAAACTATGCGTGGATCTTTCTTTGCGAGAAGATACTCAACAAAAGTATGACAAGCACGCATATTCTCTGTGGTATTCAACTGACGGATATTAAATTCATACAATGGGTTAGACTTATTAGTAGCATCAACCCATGCAGTCCAAGCGCAATCCTCTTCCAGCAAATCGCCCTCAGCCAACAAGTTTTTAATATCCTCTTTATGAGCATCGAAATCCTTCAGATACATTTTCAGTTTCAAGCTCTTGGCAAAGCTGACCCATTTAGCCATACTTCCACCCAAGAAACAGTCTAAAGTACCACCTATAGGATAAGACTTCTCTGACTCTAATGCATCATTATATTTAGCAATAGCCTCATCAAGCATGTTAATAATACCAGGATACACAACAGTCTTACTATCCTCAAATATTGGATTTGGATTGTTATCAATATCCAAAGACTCGCTAAACGGAATGTCTCCATAAGAATCGGTCAACACCAAATAGTTATAGGCCATCAATATTTTGGAAACCATCCAATAATTCCATACCTTTGCACCTTCTGCTGAAGCTACAGACAATTTCAAATCCTTCAAAGCATTGGCATAAGTATTATCCCACAAAGCCTTAACTGGAGGATAAGAGCTGCTTGTCGTTACCGCATAGTTAGCCAATGTATTATACTGGTTTGTACTATTACCCTGTGTGGCATACTGACACCAGAAATTTCCAGTTAATTGTCCGTAAAGTCCTAAAACTGCAACTGTTGAAGCCTCTGCAGAAGGGAACAGCTGCTTATAAGTAGCTGTTGTTGGGTAATCAGGATTGTAGTTGATATCCAAATAACCAGAATCGCTACAAGAAGTAACAGTACCCATTGTCAAGAGGGCTCCCAGCAATGCTGCGCTTAAAAATTTATATCTTTTCATATAAGAAATCTCCTTTAATTAAAATACAACCTTCAAGTTAATACCATAGTTGCGAGTTGATACAGAACCCATTGTCTCACCAAACTCAGAGCTGATATCATTACCAAAGTTAGAAGACTCAGGATCGATATAATTCTGATGTTTAGGAGTGATAAGCAACAAGTTGTGACCAACGAGACTCAAAGACAACTTCTGCATCTTCAATGCGCTTGTGATTGTCTTAGGGAAATCGTATGTCAAAGCCAACTCACGGAGTTTGAAGTAAGAACGGCTTACAACGAAATCACGACGCACCTCTGGGTTGTAACTATAGTTACCCTGAGCATAATTCATCTTCTCTGAACTAACAGGGATATTATTCTCAACATACTGTCCACCAACAACCTTTACAGAATGAGGATAGATAAACGCATCACGCTCATTGAATACTGTCTCTGTAGAGTTACCATTGAAGTGAGTGATATAAGATGTCTCAGAATACATCAATCCACCCTTATGCCAATCGCCAGTAGCTGCAAGGGTCAAGTTTTTCCACTTTAAGTGTGTGGTGAAGCCCATCACGAAATCAGGCTGAGAAGAACCGAGATAATCATATTCCGTAGAACTTGACTTTAAGAAACCATTGTTGTCTACCACCTTATAGCCATAATACTGACTATTCTTATCTGTCACCTTCTCTGTTGCAGGCAACTTGAAGATACCGATAGGCTCACCAACCTTCAATACGTAAGATACACCACGCATAGAAGAATACAAACTAGTAATTGTAGTACCTACAGGAATGGTATATTCATCAAGACCATCCCAAAGTTCCTTCACCTTACTCCAGTTTTTAGCGAATGTAGCACCTACACTCCATTCCCAATCCTTGGTACGGATAGGGGTAACATTGAGCATCGCCTCGATACCCTTGTTCTGAAGTTTACCCACATTACGGGTGTTCGTAGTATAACCTGTCTCAGGCGCCAAAGTAGCTGAGATAATCTGATTCTTGGTTATACGATCATAGTAAGCAACATCGAAACTCAAACGGTTACCGAAGAATGTACCGCTCAAACCAAGTTCATACTCAGTTGTAATCTCTGGTTTCAAGTTTGTATTTGGCAAACGGTTATACTCTGTCAGACCTAACACACCAGAAATTGGCAAATATGTATAATAAGACTGGAATGGACGATAATATGAATTAGTCATATATACATCAGCATCATTACCAGTCTGACCTATAGCTGCACGAACCTTTAACAAGTCAATCTGCTTGATATTCTTCAATGCAGGAATAGCCTGGTTCAGAAGTACAGATACATTGGCACCGCCATAGAAGAAACTGTTATTACCAACAGGAAGTGTAGAAGACCAGTCGTTACGGGCAGAAAGGTTCAAGAATGCCCAATCCTTATAACCAAGCTCTACCTGTCCCAAAAGTCCAATCAATCTTCTTTTCCATGAGGTTGCATCAGTAAGAGAATTGGAAATTGTATTATCCAAGGAATTCCATCCAGGAATTTCCAACTGCTCATTATAACCACCTACATTATCATAATTTCTCTGGTTCAAATTCCAACCCAAGGTTGCACCTACCGAGAAATCACCGAAAGTATGATTACCGGTCAATAAGAGGCTGGCGTCAATCTGTCCACGCTGAGAACGATACTTAGAATAGTAACCCTGGTTACCTACAGTTGTACCATTACCATTTGCCTGATAAGAACCCTCGGTATAAAGAATACGTGGTTCAATGCGTTCGGTCTTATAATTGGTATAATCACCACCGAAACGGCCAATTACCTTGATATCCTTGGTAATATCGTATGACAACTCCAGCTTACCATAAATACGGTCGTCCTGGTAAGTAGAATAGAAGTTATCTACCATATAATATGGGTTGGTAGCATACAATGTATAGTAGTTATCTACATTGTTACGCTCAAGGTTGTAATCCTTCATATCTGTGAAACGCACATCAGAAGCGCCCTGAAGCAACTCCATATACATATCACGAGAACGGCGCATATCCTTGCGAACATAGTTCAGGGACATGTCCAGATGGAATCTGTCGATATTGGCGTAACCACGGAGTGAGAAGGTATTACGATGATATGTATCACCATCATTAGGAGTAATACCATTAGAACTTACATTACCGTAAGATGCAACAATACCTACTTTCTCATCACCATAGCGGAGAGATACGTTGTTGTTCCATTCCTTACCTACCTGATAGAAGTCACGGATATTGTTCTTAACATAAGAAAAAGGCTTGGTTAAAGTCTCGCCGTTAGAAAGACCGGTAGAACCATACCAGTGCTCACGACCATCGAGGCGAGGTCCCCAAGAACCATTCTCCTCATTAGACCAGGAACCCCAACCTTGACCAAAGAGATTCTGAGTCATTGGCACACGAAGCACATCAGTAAATGTCAAAGAACCATCGTAAGTGATAGAAGCCCTCTTGTCACCCTGTGGCTTCTTTGTAGTAATCATAATAACACCATTGGCTGCACGAGAACCATAAAGAGCGGTAGCAGAAGCACCCTTCAATACAGTTACCGATTCAATATCCTCTGGGTTGATGTCGCCTGCGCCACTACCAAAGTCAACAGAGTTATCACCCAAACGGTCATTGTTGATAGGCACACCATCAACAATATACAATGGGTTGTTGCTAGAAACAGAAGAAATACCACGAATTACGACTTTCTGAGAGGTACCTGTAACACCACCACCAGAAATCTGCACACCAGCCATCTTACCCTGAAGACCACTCATCAGGGAACCAGACTTAGCAACAGTCAACTCAGAAGCGTTGGCTGTACTGGCAGCATAACCCAAAGTTTTCTCTGAACGTTTCATACCCAAGGCAGTAACAACTACCTCGTCAAGATTTCTAGCATCAGAAGCCAAAATGATCTTCATTTTAGCAGATGCTTTCATTGTTTTAGTCTGCATACCGAGGTAACTGATTTCCAAGACAGCATCCTTGCTGGCATTAGGAAGCGTAAAATTACCATCGACATCAGTCGCTGTTCCAGTCTTAGTTCCTACAATTCTAACTGATGCGCCAATTACTGGCTCACCATCTTCCTGAGAAATAACCTTACCTGTAACAGTAGTTTGAGCGAGGGCTATTCCTGTTGAAAGAATAAGCCCCCCCAAGAGCAGGGTCTTCCTCGGCAGCGTCAGATGCGCATAAGAGAAAGGTTAATGGCGCTTCCTGCCATGGAATCGTAGCAACC
>JAJXBQ010000181.1:0-6645 GCA_021640525.1 Segatella copri | reverse complement strand
TCCATATTTTCAAACTCTTCTCCAGAAAACATCTTTGATGTAAAAAAATAACAGTTATTCTATATATGCTTCATTATATTTAAGCAGTTTTGCGGTACTCGCTTGGAGTCTTTCCCGTCTGCGCCTTGAAAAAGCGGACGAAGTGCTGAGGATACTCAAAGCCTAGGTGGTGGCTGATTTGTGTGATGGTTAAGGTTTCATCCACAAGTAGTTGGCGGGCAGCCGAAAGCAGCCGGTCGTTGATCAGACTCTTTGCAGTTCTGCCAGTCTCAGTCTTGACTAATTCACCGAAATATTTAGTTGAATAGCAGCATTTGTCGGCAAAGTAGGCTACGATAGGCAATCCTTCACGCATCGCTTTCTTGGCAATGTATTCATCGAGTAGAGAGATGAATTTCTTGACCACCGAATGATTGATCTCCACGCGTGTGATAAACTGGCGATCATAGAAGCGCAGACAATAGTTCAGCAGCAACTCGATGTTAGAAACGATGAGTTCACGCGAATGCCTATCTATAGGATGCTCGAGTTCCTGGCTAATCATTGAGAGCACATCACGGAAGATATTTACCTCGGCAGCGGATAGATGTAGAGCTTCGTTGCTTGTATAGTCGAAGAACTCATAGCGGGAGATGTTCTTGCCAAGCTGGGTGCGGTTGAGCAGCTCGGGATGGAAAATCAATACCGTATATTTGGCTATCGGAACTCCTGGAATGGGTTCTACTTTAATCGATTGTCCCGGAGCAAACGAGGTTACGGTCATCTCGTCAAAATCATATTCTGTTCTGCCGTATGACAATTTACAGCCCTTGTTTTCCTTCAGGAAGAGGGCATAAAGTCCGTAGTGATGCACAGCCTCCTGAATAGGAGAGGTGTTCTCTACACGCGCAATGCTTACCAGAGGATGAAGTGTTTTCACCCCTATGAAGTCATTGAACTCCTGTATGGTATTAAAGAAAAATTCCTTCATAATCCTATCGCTTTTAAATTTTTGCAAAGATAATGCAAATGAGTGCAATGAAAGCTTGCTTTCAAATTGCCGAGTGCAGTTTATCTTATGCAAAGATACGCACATTCTCCAAAAGAGCTTATACCTGGTTTCCGGAAGATTTTACCATTATCGGAGATTTATTCCATTCTTCCATATTTCATCTCTACGCCTTCCTTATCATACTGCTTGCGTTTGCCGGTTGGCGGTTCAGTAAGCGTGATGCGGACAACTGCCGTGCGTGATAGGGAACGGGCGATGCTCTGGTCGAAAGCATCCATGTGTTGAGGAAGGAAACGTTCACAGATTAGTCGGAGACCATGAATCTTCTCTGCATCTTCGGTCACGATTTCTGCCTTGCCGAATGCGATGGCTGATTTGTATTGCAGGGTGAAACTGCCGTCCTTTGGACCAACCGTAGGCGCACAACGGGTTACGGCTGAAAGGCAGACATCGGGATGAGTCTTGATGGCCTCCAGTTTCTTGCCTTCCAAGGCACCATGAAAATACCAATTCACATCATCATCTGATGCGAGCGATAGCGGTAAACCATAAGGTTTGCCGTCTTCGTCAATAAAACTTACAGTTATATACGGAGCCTTGTGCATTACTTCCAATGCCCACCCACTATCCATTGCTCTTGATTCCTTTCTCATATTTATTCTAATTAATTTGATTATTTTTATCCTGGAGGATAAGCCATGCTCAACCTCCATATTAGCGCAATATATCTGCAAAAATACAAAAAATATTCAGAAAAGTGATTATATGGATGGATTTTGTTTGCAGGACGAACTTGATTTAACCTTATTTATAAGCTAGAGGGGGCATTGGTAACTACTCCCTATGGGCGTGAGGAGTACATTTAACATCTTGTTCTTTAAATTTATCCAAAATACAGCTTTATTTTTTACTTCAGTATCTTTTGAAGGTCTTAATATTGTGAGTACGACATTAATGTAAAATAAAATAATGGAATTATGAGAAGATTATTTATAAGTCTGATGCTGACTTTGACAGCATTTATCGTTAACGCCCAACCTTCTGCCATCGCTCCACGCGATTATCAGCAGATGCTGAAGAAGGGAATCGATGTCGATTGGTGGGGAAGAAGTGAGAAAAATAAATATGGTGCCTATTCGGAGACGGCAGTTAAGAGATTTGCACAGCAAGGTATCAAGCATGTAAGATTCCGTTTGCATCATTATCATTTTACAGATGAGGATTTCAAGAGACTGTTTTCGCAGATAAATACCTGTATGCAGTATGACCTGATTCCGATTATAGCCTTCTCAGCCAAGCCTTACAAGGAGAATCCGAATGCTGGGGAGCATGAGAAAGTAGTAGAGTGGTGGAAGAGACTGGCAGAAAGATGTAAGAATCTCTCACCAATGATTTCGTTTAATCTGATTGTAGAGCCTTCGGATCAAGTAAAAAAAGATGTGGAGGAACTCAACTCCCTTTATGAGGATTGTGTTACGGCTATTCGCAAGACTAATCCTAAGCGAATCGTCTTTATAGCACCTCCGAAACTGTCTCATCCAGAAGGTCTTAAAGATTTGAAGATTCCTTCGATGGGAAATGGTTATCTGATGGCTGAATGGCATTTTTATGCTGCTGGTCCCAGCAAGTCAAACGACAAAAAACGCTGGACTACTGGCACGGCAGAGGAAAAGCAAAAGATAAAGAAAAGCATCAAGGTGGCAGTTGATTGGCAAAAGAAAACTGGTATTTACACCTGGGTTGGGGCTTGGATGCCTGGCGCTTATAACAAAGACGATAATTACAGTGTAAAGGAACAGACTGAATTTGCATCATTCATGACCCAGCAGCTTGATAAACATGGAGTTCCTTTCGCCATTAATGCCGATCATCATTTTTATGATTATAAGGCTGAACAATGGATTCCCAAATATAAAGATTTGTTAAATACAATATTTATGTGATATTTAAATGAATCTTTTTCGTAAAGAGCGGCCTTCAGGTCGCTCTTTTGAATCAGCTCCATCATGCCTGTTGCTGAATATATTTCAGGAAAATTCATGTTCATTTATTTTATCCTTTGTACTTAAACACTTTCACCATATCCTTGTCGCCACCCACAAGCTGGCTGCATCTGTTCAGCATTCCGGTGTCTGAGAAACCGCATTTCTCCATGACTCTTCCTGATGCAGGATTGCCTGTGAAATGGTCTGCCCAGATGTTTTCAAAATGCTTCTCGTTGATGCAGTAGTCGAGCATCAGCTTCAAGGCTTCGGTGCAGATACCCTTGTTCCAGTAAGGTTTTCCTACCCAGTAGCCCACCTCACAATCGTTTTTTCCGATAGGGATGTTGCTGGTTTCATGGGTGTAGTAGCCGATGCAGCCGATAGCCTCGCCAGTCTCTTTCAGCACAATCGCCCATGTCGTTTCATTATGGAAGAATGTCCGGATTATCTCCCGACTTTCCTCAACAGATTTATGCGCCGACCATCCAGCACGTGGTCCTACGTCAGGGTCGGAGGCGTACTTGAAGAGCGCCTCTGCATCTGATTCCTGCCAATATCGAAGTAAAATTCTTTCTGTTTCCATCAGATTATTTCTATGAAATTCTTCGTTCTTTATTTTGTTATCTATTATCTTGTAGCAGAGATATTTGGGGGTACTAGCTTATCTTATATGTTGTAATCTAAATATTTCTTTCTGCTTTTCTATTTCTTCCTTAAGTTGCTGTTCTGTAGGAAGATATGTAAGATATTTTGATGCAAATAATTGCTTGCTGTCGTGCAAGATGGAAAATCTTGCGATATCCTGGCTGGTTTCCGAACAGAGTAGTATGCCGATGGTCGGATTGTCGCCTTCTGTGCGTTTCAGTTCATCATACATTCTTACATACATATCCATTTGTCCTACGTCCTGATGGGTGATCTTGGTCGTCTTCAGGTCGATCAGTACAAAACATTTCATCAGGTAATTGTAGAATACCAGGTCTATGTAGTAGTCCTGGGTATCGGTGATGATGTGCTGCTGTCGCTCTACGAAGGCATAGCCTTTGCCCATCTCCATCAGAAATTTCTGAAGATGGGTGATGATGGCACTCTCCAATTCGCTTTCCGAGAAGCTCATGTCTCGGGATAAGCCCAAGAATTCTGTCACCATTGGCGACTTGATGAACATGGCAGGTGAGTCTGCGTATCCTTTTGTAAGGGTTTTCATCTCGTTCTCTACCTCATCTTTATGCTCATTGCTGGTTTGCAGGAGTCGATAATAGTATTGTGAGGCAACATTGCGGTCGAGGGTTCTCACACTCCACATTTGTTCGGCAGCTTCTTGTATGTACCACAACCTCGCTTGTGCATCATCGACTCTTAAAATGCATCTCAAATGTGACCACGAAAGATTTTGCACACGCGTGTGCAAAATCTCCCAATCAGGAAAATATTGGTATAATTGCTTGAAATAGGCAAGGTTACGAACACCATAGCCGGAGCCGAACTCTGTTGTCAACTGCTGAGATATGGACTTGATGAGCTGTATTCCATAATCAGCACGCTGCTTGCCAAGCTGCTCTTCTTCAACAATACGTTTGCCAATTTCCCAGTTTGAGCGTATCAGGGTTTCGTTGATAGATTGATACGCCTTGTTTCTTGCCCTTGTGATGATGGTTCTGATATCATCTATGACATGTGCATCTATATTTATAATATTCTTTTCCATCTATATATTTTTTCATTTATTCAAGTTTCGCCCATACGCCCTGAACTAGGAGCTTCTAGGCCTTCAGCCCGTACTTGAACCACATGCGAAAGTTCAATTATTAATTTTTAAGGCAAAGATAATAAATAAAAAGGAAAATGAGCAAAAAAATGATGATTTTTTACTCATTTCCCTTTAACTTTCTTTGGAAATCCTTAATGACCTTAATGACCATGACCTTAATGACCGGATTTCTCAGTTTTCTTTATCCCATGCAGCTCGTAACTCCGAGCGTAGTAGCGATAGCGGTCAGAATGCTGATGGCTATCTGCAGAATTGTTTTCCAAGTGTTCGCTTTCATTTTTTTTGAATGTTGAATGTTGAATGTTGAGTGTTGAATGTTGAATTTTTTGTGGGGCGGATAGGCTGGACTAGGGGCTAGCACCCTAGCCAGTCTATCCTTGGGCTATTCAAGGCCGTCGCCAGTATCGTCCTTGCCGGTAGTACCGCCGCCTGATTCAGAGCCTTGACCATCGCTGCCGGTCTGACCGGTGTTTGAACCGCCTGGGGTAGAACCGCCTGGCGTATTATCCGGAGTAGTTGGCGCATTGAGGTCAACGTTGGTCTTACCCTCCTTAATCGCCTTGATAACGGCTGCCTGAGCACTGCGGCTGGCTACGAGGTTGAACTCGGCGTCATCGCGAAGGTTCTTGAACTCCTGACCTGGCTCCCACTGAACCTTCACACCGGTGATGTTCTGCGAGGTGAACTTGTCGGCATCCTCTGCACCCTTCGAGGTGAGAAGGAGAGAGAAATCACCGAGGTCGCCCAGACGAATCTTCTTGCCCTCAAGCAACATCTCACGCATACAGTCTACGGCAATGTAGAGGATGGCGCTGATGTCGGCTCTCGAATAGACACTTCCATGAGAAGTGATGTGCTTGGCAAACTTCTCGATGGTCATGATGTCGGTGTACTGTGAAATGGCGAAAGCATTCTGCTTCTCAGTCTTCACGAGTTCCAGGTCCTTTGGGTCAGGGGTTGTACCCTCCTTCTTTGCCTGGTTGATGCGTGACTTCGCCTGGTTGA
Organism: Segatella copri; assembly: GCA_021640525.1. Taxonomy (GTDB): domain Bacteria; phylum Bacteroidota; class Bacteroidia; order Bacteroidales; family Bacteroidaceae; genus Prevotella; species Prevotella copri_S. The sequence goes on along the minus strand of JAJXBQ010000181.1, from coordinate 893 downwards.
TTTCCAGAAGATTTGCGTTCACGCTACGCATTACGATGCTGTAATTAATCATAGTTGTTTGTAGTATGTTTAGAGTCCTTTGTTTTGCAACTCCCCAGAACGCCCCGTTCCTGCCGTTTTCGGGGTCTTCATTGATGACCGGCGCCTGCCATCATTTATGACCCGCGTTGGTCTTAATAGAAGACCGCCTTCAGGCACCTAAGGCATTTCCTTCGATTGCTGGTGCAAAGATACGAATAAATCTGGTATCTACCAAATTTAGACATGTGATAAGGAGCGATTTTCAGCAAACTTACGATTTGAAAGTTAGCTTAAAAAACAAACTCTATGTTTTGTGGGGTGCATCTCTATGTTTTCGCGGTATAGAAACTGAGCTTTACTTTGTAAATCAGCATATTACAAAGTAATAATCTATTTTGCAGGAACGTGTTCAGTATTCAGTATTCAGTTTTTTTCGCTGTTGTTACCACTCTCTGTATAGATAGTATATTATATATATATTATAATATATATATAATATACTATCTATACAGAGAGTGGTAACAACAGCGAAAAAAACTGAATACTGAATACTGAACACGTTCCTGCAAAATAGATTATTACTTTGTAATATGCTGATTTACAAAGTAAAGCTCAGTTTCTATACCGCGAAAACATAGAGATGCACCCCACAAAACATAGAGTTTGTTTTTTAAGCTAACTTTCAAATCGTAAGTTTGCTGAAAATCGCTCCTTATCACATGTCTAAATTTGGTAGATACCAGATTTATTCGTATCTTTGCACCAGCAATCGAAGGAAATGCCTTAGGTGCCTGAAGGCGGTCTTCTATTAAGACCAACGCGGGTCATAAATGATGGCAGGCGCCGGTCATCAATGAAGACCCCGAAAACGG
>JAJXBQ010000008.1:0-29539 GCA_021640525.1 Segatella copri | reverse complement strand
TGCTGTTTGCCGCTTGTTCTCATCGGCAGAAGGGTGATGAGTCGTGGCATAAAGATATCGATGAATTTGTGTCCGGTCACCAATCTCTCATGCAGAGTCATCCTGATTCGATGATCATGCTGATAAGAAATTTCAAATGTGAAGGTAATCCCGATAAAAGCGATCAATGGAAAAAATTATTAATAGCTAAATGTTATTATATGAAGGGGGCTGATGCCCAATGCCAGTCGTTGATAGATTCGGTTAACGCTTATTGCAAACAAACTCCTGACAACAGAATTCTTTCTTGTGCTGATAATCTGCAAGGCATACTTTTGCTGGTTTCCGGCAAGAGGAAGGAGGCTTTGAATTATTATGAGAAAGCTTATCATGAAATCATGAACCTTGACAGTTGCGGCGAGGCGATTGATGTATGTATCAATATTGCCGATGCGTCCAGACAGATGGGTAAGCTGGCGGATGCTTCTTCCTGGTATCGCCGTGCCTATTTCCTGGCAGATTCTCTGAATCAGCATGAAGCCCAGAACAGTATTCTCTCAGGACTGGGACAGGTTTATAATGATTTGCAGAACTATCAGCTGGCGCATCATTATTTCCAGAAGGCTGAACGCCTGTATCCGCCAAAGAATCCGAAAGATGTTCATTTCTTTTACAACAGTTGGGGAAATGTGTACAGCAGTCAGGAAAAACCGGCTGAGGCTCTGAAATGCTTCCTGAAGGCTCAAAAGGCTACACGGCAGATGGAACAGCCCCTGGCAACGGCTATTGTTGATGCTAATCTCGGACAGACTTATCTGGAACTCAACCGGTTGGATTCTGCACAGAAATATCTGACTCTTACCACGAAATTCTTCTTTGCCCAGCCCTCCATGCAGAGCGATGTACAGTTCTATGTGGATGGGTTGAATGCATCTCTGGCTCTGAAGCAGGATAGTCTGGCTAAGGCTACCGAGATTTTGAACAAGCCATACGATCTCTCCAAGATGTCGCCTAATTATCTTTACCTTTATCATAAGGGACTGGCGGCTCTTTGTGAGCGCAAGGGACAATATGCCAAGGCTCTGCAATATCAGAAACTGATGAATCAGTACGACGATTCGCTCCGTAATGCCACGATGGTTTCGAATGTTCAGGAGAATGAATTGAGATTCAAGCAGGATACGGCCATCGTTCGCCGTGATTTATCCCTTAGCACCACGCAAGCAGAGGTAAGATCCTTTAGAGTCATCCTGCTCCTGATTATCGGCTTGCTGGTAATGAGCGTGTTGGCTCTCATCGCTTTCCTCCGTTACAAATGGTTGCGCAGCAAGCATCAGCATCATGAGGAGATGAACCGGATGATGGCTCTGAAGATGGAGAATGTGCGCAATCGTTTCTCGCCTCATTTTGTATTTAATGTGCTCAATATCTTCGTATCTAATCTTCCGAAGGGGGTTAATGTCAAACCGCTTCAGCTCCTGATACAGGTACTGCGTGCCTACTTGCTTTCTTGCGATAAGATGGCGGTAAGTTTGGAAGAGGAACTGCAGATGGTGACGAGCTATTCTACTCTTCGCCATGAAACCAATCCGTTCCTTCCGATGCCTCAGTTCCATGTTGCCAAGGATGTGGATATGAAGCTCATGCTGCCGTCTATGATTATCCAGATTCCTGTAGAGAATGCTTTGAAACATGCTTTTGTGGGAATGAAAGAGACGGAAGATAAGCCTTTGCTGGATGTAAACATCTGGGTTGAGGACGATATGCTCCGCATAGATGTTACAGACAACGGATGTGGAGTTTCGGGTACCGTTGGCAAGAAAAAGAAAAATTGTGCTGCCAGTACGGGAACCGGATTGAGAATTCTGAACAGTACCATCGAAATGCTTAATGCAAGCAACGAACGCAAGATGTTTTTCAAGATGCAGAGCAACAGAGGAACATCAGAAGAGGAGGGTGGTACCAGGAATAGAGGAATATGTGTAAGTATCGGAGTTCCATGTAATTACGATTATAATGTCTTTAAGTAAGAAACTTTTCATAAGAATTTAAAACGAAATAACATGCAAGATAGAATTAAGGTTGTGATTGTGGACGATGAACCACAGAGCATCCACAGGTTACAGGATGATTTGGCAACTCTGGAAGATTTTGAGGTGATTGCCACATCCTCTTCGGCGGTATCGGCAAAGAATCTGGTGATGAGCATACAGCCCGATGTGCTGTTCCTCGATGTTGAAATGCCTGGGCAGACGGGCTTGGAAGTATTGCAGTCTTTGAGAGAAGAAATGCCGATGGAACTTATCGTAGTGTTTTACAGCGCCTTCGATAAGTATATGATTGAGGCGCTGAGGGCCTCTGCCTTCGATTTTCTGTTGAAACCTTATCAGCAGGAAGAATTAGAACTGATAGTAGGGCGTATCCGGCAGAAGATGAAGGATGGAAAAGATGGGGATGAAAAAGAGTCTTCTGCAGCTCCTGATTCCTCTTCCTGTCCTTCGGCATCTGTGATGGCTTCTCTGAAGACTCAGGAATTGGCGGGAGTGAATGGCTTGTTGCCAACATCTGCCAAGCGTCTTGCCATTCAGACCATTTCGGGCTTATTGATGCTGAAGCCCGATGATGTGTTCAGTTGTACTTTCGATGAAGCTACTCATCTTTGGCAGTTGAAGTTGTCGAACGGTCAGATTTATAAGTTGAAGAAGCAGGCTACGGCAAAAACCATTCTTTCCATGTCGCCTTCTCTGGCTCAGGTTCGTCAGGATTGCATCATCAATCTCGATTATCTTCTCTGCATCGAGAACTATACGCTCCGCTGCATTTTTTCTCCTCCCTTCGACCAGGAAGAAATTACCGTTTCCCGCCGCTGCTATAAAGCGGTAAAGGATCAGTTGGAGATATTGTAGAAATTAGAATCTGGCGACTTGTACGGTTGAAAGGCTTTCTATTGATAATTGGTGGTGAAAAAGAGAAGAGGGTGTGCAAGATATAATTTATGCACGCCCTCTTCTGGCTCTGGTTTATAGCAGGGGTGTCATATAGAGTGGCAGATATACTATCCCATCTTTTTCCGCTAGGTCTGAGGTGTGAATGACATAAGGAGTCGATAGGTAATTCTTGTACTTTCTGACACACTTTTCCAAAGATGAAATGGTATAGCGATTGGTAGACTTTACCTCTATTGGCGAGATGTTGTGCTTGCTCGTAATCGAAGGCTTCGCTATCAGAAAGTCGATTTCCATTCTGTCTTCTGCCTCACGTGAATAGTTGGAATAGAAAAACAGCTTGTGCCCCTTTGCCCTCAACATCTGTGCTACGATATTCTCAACAAGCATCCCCTCGTTTACTTCCAGCTTGTCCATCATCAGTTTCTTGTAAAGTGATTCCTGCATGATTCGATTCTCGTCAAAAGCCATACTGATTAGCAAACCTGTATCTGCCATGTAACATTTCAAGCTAGAGTTTTCCAACTTGAGATTAAGCCCGATGTTTGGCTCTGTTGCTCCATAGCAGATATTTGCAACCATAGCTTCGTTCAGCCAAAAGAAAGCACCCTCGTACTCACGCATTCTGGCTCCAGCCTTTATTTCAGACAGGCGAAATTTCTTCTCGTGTTTCTGAAGTTGGCTTGGAATCAGATCAAAGATGCTTGTCACTCTTACCTCGTTGCCTTCTGCGTATTTCTGAATGTCGTTTCGATAAAGGCTTATTATCGCACGTTTTATTGTATCAACTTTTGTAAAATCGCGAGTCTTTACATAGGTATCTACAGCCTTAGGCATGCCTCCTACTATCATATATTGACGGAATAAGGTCATAGCCTTGCGATGCATGTCGGTACCAAGAGGCTTAAGCTTGGTAAATTGGTTTTTGATGAGTTGCATGATTGCCTCTTCGTCCATAGCCCAAAGAAATTCTTCAAAATCCATCGGATACATGTTGATTCTGATTTCTTCGGATGGAATCATGATGTTTTTGACATTCTTGTTGATGGAAACAAGTGAACCAGTTTCAATATAGTCGTATCGTCCATCTTTGACAAGATACTTGATGGCGGCTCTCGCTTCAGGAAATGCCTGTACTTCATCGAAGATGATTAGCGACTTGCGCGCTGTTAACTTTACATTGAAGTAGAGTTGTAAGTACATAAAGAAAGTATCAAGGTCGTATAGGTAGTTCCTGAACAGATCTAATACTTGCTGCATCGTATTGTTGAAGTCTATCAAGATATACGATTCGTATTCGTTCTTGGCAAATTCCTCTACGATATAGCTTTTACCGACACGTCGTGCCCCATCAATGAGCAATGCATTCTGCCCATTGTCGTCTGATTTCCATTTTAATAATTGACTATAGATTTTACGTTTCATAACTTCTTGATATACTTGTTGTTACACGTTTCCTTGCTTTCGTTATGCTAGATTTTACACGTTTCCTAGGTTTCGTAGCCTCATATTTTACACGTTTCCTAGGTTTCTGTAGGTGCAAAAATACACATTTCCTAGGATAAGGCAATGCTTTTCCCTGAGAATCTTGTCGTTTTTAATGTTTTTTACGTTAATATCAATGATGAGGGACCAAGATAGCATAATATGCTGGCAAACCATTTCTGTATACGCCCTTATAAGTTTTTTCTCTTTTTATCCCTCACATCCCTCACGTTTTCTCTTTTTTAATCTTTAACCATTTGATAATGAGGTGTTTGCCTCGTCTGTATAGCGTGATAGATAGCCGAAATGTTTACAAAATCCATCACGCTATCTATCACTTATTGCCTTTATCCATCACGTTTTTCAGCTTATCTTCTTGCTGAAATCGCTTTTTTTATGCACGTGATTCGGGACAAAGATGAAAGTTTTCGGGACAAAGCTTGCATCTGGCTTTAAAATTTTGTATCTTTGCAGCAACCAAGTTACATGGGGCTGTTGCTTATACCACAGCTGCCCCGTGTTTCTTTGCGGAGAGTTGACAAAACAGATTCCACAATGGCTTTAACCACTGCGAAACCTAATGTTTAATTTAAATTTTATTTTTTTTATGGAATTAAATCTTAATGATCCTGAGTTTATCAAAAGTCTGGTAGATTATCATTGGATGTACTGCTTCAATGCCGATTGCCCTCGGGCGGCAGAATGCATCCGATTCATCTCGGCAAAGTTCAAACCCGATGATGTTACTGCCGGAAATGCTGTTTATCCCGATGCTAACCTCCATGCATCTTGTTCCCATTTCATGCGTGTGTACCAGTTCAAGGCAGCATGGGGATTTTCCCATCTCTACGACCAGGTAAAACATGTCGAAATGCAGACCATCAAGTACCGCATCATGGATGTTCTGGGCAACCGTACTACCTATTATCGTGTACATCGGGGGGAGAAACATCTTACGCCGGAAATGCAGGAGCAGGTGAAGAAGGTCTTTGCTGAATATGGTTATGGGGAACCTGCCTATGATCATTATGCCGAAGAAATCGGATTCGTTTACGAGTAAAGCAGAATCCCTTGCCGATGTATCGAAAGCGGGAATGCGACGTATCGGTTTGGTTCACAGGATGAAACGGAGCGTTTCTCCGCTTGAAACGAACTGTTTCATGGTATGAAATAAACTGTTTCTTCATAATATAAACTTTTAAATGACAGACAATGAAATTTACCATAACACATAGAAATAAAAAGAACCAGCTCCTGGTCAGTACCAAGAGTCTGGAACGTTTCCTTGAGCGCATCGTAAACGATGATGCCAGGAATACCGTGGAGAACTTCCGTGAATATGTACCTTATCTCACGAATGGTTATGATGGGTATAAGGATATGCCAACCTGGATGCATGTTCACCCTGCAGCAGAATTTCAGAAATCGGAAAATGGACTCCTGAAAATGAAGAAAAACAACGGCGTTCTGCTGCTTACGTTTGTTGATATTAATGAGGATGGAGGCGCAGATGCCCTCAAGCAGAAAGTAGCCAGTCTGCCTTCTACTCTTGCAGCCTTTGTGGGAGCCGATGGCATCAGTCTGCATGTCCTGGCGAAATATGCGCTGGCAAAGGGGACGTTACCTGATGAGGAGGTTGCAGCCGACAGGATTTACAAGCAGGCCTTCCTGACCTTTGCTCCGCTTTATCAGGCGCTAGTAAAGGCAAAGATGCAGATGCCCGAGCCTTCTATCTTCTCCGATTTTCTGATGACAAGAGATTCTTTTCCTTATTATCGTGAAGATGCCTTGCCCCTGACGTTGAATGAAGTCTTTCATGGCGCAGAAAAACCTGTGGAGATCGTTGATGAGAAGGAGACTGACCACTCTTCCGGAGGTGTGGATAACGACCGTAAGGAGTTGAGTGACAATATCATGAGTATGATCGGATTTCTGTGTAAGAAATATGATTTCCGTTATAATTCGGTAATGAAATGCACAGAATATAGACCGAAGGAAAAGGATTATTGGGGCTATCAGCCTGTGGATGCTCGTGTGCAGAAGCGTATGACGCTGGAGGTACAGCTCGCCAACATCCGTGTGAGTATCAAGGATGTGCGCAATTATCTGGAGTCGGATCTTCTTTCTACTTATAATCCTGTAGAAAATTTCCTGTTCAAGTGTGAGGGAAAGTGGGACGGCAAGGATCATATCCGTGCCTTGGCGCGCACGGTACCTACTGATAATCCTTATTGGGAGGATTGGTTCTATACCTGGTTCCTGGCGATGGTTGACCAGTGGCGCACTTACAGTCATCGCAAATACGGCAACTCTGTGGCGCCACTTCTCATCTCCAAGCAGGGTTACAACAAGAGTACTTTCTGCCGGTCTCTGGTTCCGCCGGAGTTGCAATGGGGGTATAATGATAATCTCGTATTGTCAGAGAAACGGCAGGTGCTTCAGGCGATGTGCCAGTCGCTGGTTATCAACCTGGATGAGTTTAATCAGATTTCTCCTCAGGTGCAGCAGGGATTTCTGAAGAACATCATCCAGTTGCCGAGTGTCAAGATAAAGCCTCCGTATGGCAGTCATGTACAGGAATTTCCGAGAATGGCATCTTTTATTGCCACGAGCAATATGGAGGATATTCTCTCCGATCCTTCCGGTAATCGCCGTTTTCTGGGTGTGGAGCTCACGGGACCTATCAACGTGAGTCAGCGTCCGAATTATGAACAGCTCTATGCGCAGGCGCTCTCTGCTTTGCGGGCTGGCGAGAAGACTTATTTTGATGCGGAGCAGACCCGGCTGATCATGGCGAACAACAGGAAGTTTGAGGTAGTTTCTCCGGTAGACCAGTATTTCGATCTCTATTTCGACCTGACCGATGATGCCAAACAGGGTGAGTATCTTACGGCAGCCGAGATTTTCCAAGAGCTGAAGAGTCACATCGGTTCATCGTTGAAGTTGAACAGTCTCATAGCCTTCGGCCGCAAGCTTTCTCAGATGCCAACCATCCATCGCAAGCGTTTCAACGACGGAATGCGGTATCTGGTAGTGAGAAAATCGTGATGGATAACCCTAAATCGTGATGGATAGCGTGATGGATTTTCCCGTTTTCGGAGTATCTGTCACGCTATTTAAGTATTTGTATATTAGCGTGTTAAGGTGTGTAATGAGCGTAAAACGTGATGGGTGATAGATAATTATCTAAAATTTATTCGTATGAAGGCTGCATCAGGTTACGAATATGACTGCGCTGGGTTACGAATATGGCTGCATCGGGTTACGGATATGACTGTGTAAGCTAACGGAGCCGTATCCGTAGGCTCATCGAGACGTCTGCATCAGCTAACTGAGACGACTGAACTCGCTGATTGAGCTACTTGAGTCAGCAAACTGAGCCACTTGAGTATTCTTCTTCATGTGCTTGCGTGCAACCATAGAATAAAATCAATTAAGAAAACTCATTTGATTTCGATGCGGAGGGAATCCTTGTTGAATCGGATGCCGTCACGATTGATGAATCTGGATAAGGAGCCATCGGCAGCCAGTTCTTTAGGAGTGCCGATGGAGAAACGGCTTTCTTCCATCAGCCAGAGACGGTCGGAAAGCTGGAGCGCCAACTCTACATCATGGGTTGACAGTAATATGGACTTGTGCTGTTCGTGCGCCAGACGGTGGAGCATCTGTAGGGTTTCTATCTTGCTGGGGAAATCGAGGAAGGCGGTTGGCTCGTCCAGGATGATGATGCGGGTTTGCTGAGCCAAGGCTTTGGCTATCATTACCTTCTGACGTTCACCATCGCTCAGTTCGCTGATGTTTCTTTGAGCCAAATGCAGAATGCCGGCTTCCTGAAGAGCTGCGGCAACAATCTGTTTGTCGGCAGCAGATAATGTGCCCCAGAAACCGGTATAGGGAGAACGGCCTATGCCAACAATCTCTTCTGCAGAGAGCTGGGCATGGTCTGTCTTCGTGGTGAGAACAATGCTGATTTCCCTGGCGAGTTCCTGGGCAGAGAAATCGGAAAGAGATTTGTCCTGAATCAGGATTTCGCCATCAAGTGCTGGCTGAAATCCGGCTAAAGTTCGGAGTAAGGTAGATTTGCCCACTCCGTTGGCTCCGATGAGACAGGTCAGTTCACCGGCTTGGAGCGAGGCATGAACAGGTGAGGCTATCGCCCGGAGCTGGTGCTTCGAACGATAGCCTATAATCAGATTCTTTAATGTAATGCTTGATACCATCTAAAGAATATTTTCACCTAGAAACTTTACTTCCTGATAGAAAAAAGGAAGAATTACTTGGCTGCCAAAACCTCAACCTCTACGAGGGCACCCTTTGGCAACTTCTCTACAGCTACGGCAGAACGGGCTGGATATGGCTGGCTGAAGAACTCGGCATAAACCTCGTTCATGGCTGCGAAATCGTCCATGCTGTTCAGATAAACTGTAGTCTTAACTACATGAGAAAGGTCTGTTCCGGCTGCCTTCAGAATGTTCTGGGCGTTGGTGAGGCTCTGGCGAGTCTGCTCCTTGATGCCGCCCTCTACGAAATTACCTGTTGCAGGGTCGATAGGAATCTGACCTGATGCAAATACAAAACCATTTACTTCGATAGCCTGGCTATATGGACCGATAGCTGCAGGCGCATTGTCTGTGTGAATTGCGTTCATAATCTAATTTTCTTTTTCTATTATTAAATCAATCTAGATGCAAAGATAAGCATTTTTTCCCAAAATAGACCTGTTTCACATAGAAATTTAATAAGTTTTCTTACTATATTCGCTCGGTGTACATCCAAATTGCTTCTTGAAGCTGGTAGAGAAGTGGGAGAGGGTATTGAATCCCGTCATGTAGGCAATCTCTGAGATGTTGTACTTGCCTTCCACGATGAGGGTGGCGGCACGATTGAGCTTATAGGTCTTGAAGAAGACGCTTGGATTCTCTCCTGTGAGTCCCTTGACCTTGTAGTAGAGCTTTGTGCGGGAGATGTGCATCAGTTTCGTTACCTTGTTGACATCCAATTCCGAGTTGGCCAGTTCCTGCTCCATCATGTGATAGAGTTCATCCATGAAGAGTTTGTCTTGTGATGACAATACTTCCTCCACGTTCTTGTCGGTCTCCGTGGCGCTGGTCAGGATGGTCTTGGTCTTCTCGCGGTTGGTGAGCTGCGAGTTGATTATTGCCAGGAGAACCTTGGGGGTGAATGGCTTGGTAACGTAGGCATCTGCTCCGCTGTTCAGACCCTCCACTTGGTTTTCGGTGGTGGTCTTTGCCGTTACCAGGATGACTGGGATATGGCAGAGTTGGATGTCTTGCTTGATTTCCTTGCAGAGTTCATAGCCGCTCATTCCCGGCATTACCACATCGCTGAGGATGAGGCTAGGTTCTTCCTCCCTTGTCGCCTTCAAGGCACTCTCGGCATCGAAGCGATAGATGATGCGATAGGATGATGCCAGGAGGGTGCGAAGATAATGCACCACTTCGGTGTCGTCATCTACGATGAGTATTTTCGGACGGTTGTCTGTGCTGTTGTCTTGACTTACCTTGTCTGCCACCTTCTGACTGTCGTGTAGCGGGAAAGCTTTCTTCTGGTCTTGCTCCAGAGGGGCTTTCTCGTTGGCGGCATAGAGGCGCTCATCGGTAGGCAGGGTAACGGTGAAGATGGCTCCCTGGCAGTCCTTGCGATTGCCAGCCTTCAGATCGCCATGGTGAAGGACGGCCAGGCTGCGGGCATAGTAGAGGCCGATGCCTGTACCCCAGTTGATGGTGCCTGTGGACTGGTTGTTCAACTGATAATATCGCTTGAAGATATTCTCCACCTCATTCTGTGGGATTCCCTTGCCTGTATCAGCCACCGTAATGGTGATAATCTGTTCTCCCTTGTTAGTGGTACCGGTGTCGAAAGATACATCTATCTTACCGCCACGAGGGGTAAACTTCATGGCGTTGGACATCAGGTTGTTGATAATCTTTTCCAGTTTGTCGGAATCCAGAAGCATCAGGTAGGAACCTTCTAGTCCGTGACAGTTCAAGGTGATACCTTTCTCCTCGGTATTCACGATGAAGAGGTCCATGATGCGTTTCATCTCGGTGATAATGTCGGTTTGCTTGACGTGCAAGCGGAGCGTGTCGTTCTCCAACTTGTTGAAGTCGAGCAACTGGTTGACGAGTCTCAGCATTCTATCTACGCTTCGGTTGATGATGTTCAACAGCAACTTGTCGTGCTTGTTGATGTTTTCACTTTCGCAGAGTTGTTCCACTGGTCCCGAAATCATGGTGAGTGGTGTTCGGAACTCATGCGAGATGTTAGCGAAGAAACTCATGTTCATCTTGTTGATGCGCTGTTCTTGCTCCTTCTCATCCTTAGCCTTTTGAACCATGTTCTTCTCGATGCTGATGCGCATCTTCTGTCGATAGATCACGAAGCCGACCCCCCCCTATTATAATAAGGTATAGGCACCAGGCCCACCAAGAGTTCCAAGGCTCAGGGGCGATGCTTACCTGTATGCTTTTTTCGGCGATGATATTGTCGGAGTCGTTGCCTACCATCTTGACCTTGAAGGTATAGTTGCCAGCTGGCAGATTAGAGTAGTACGCCTCGTTGTTATTGCCTGCATCAATCCATGTATTGTCGAATCCTGCCATTTGGTAGAAGTAATGGATGTGCTTGTAGTCGCTGTAGTCGATGGCAGAAAAGGCGATGCTGAAGCTGTTCTGTTTGTAGCTGAGGTGGATATGGGGTGATTCTTCCATACTCTCCTTGATACAGCCATCCTTACTAGGAAGCATAATCTCATTATGTACCTTGAGTGTTTCGAAAAGCAGACTTATCTGTTGGTTCGTGTTTACGTTTTGTGGATTGAAGATGGTGAGTCCTTGGGTACCGCCGAAGATGAGTGTTCCATCTGATAGCTTGCACGATGCCCTATCGTAGAACTGGAAGCCTTTCACACCGTCAGCCTCGTTGTAGGTGGTTACCTTTTCTGTTTTTCCATCTATCTTGTTGAGTCCATGCAGCGTACTAACCCAAATGTTTCCATCTCTATCTTCCTCGATGCTGGAAATGTCGGAGCAGGAGATTCCTGCTATGGTGGTCAGCCTGCGGCTCTTTGCGTCATACTTCAAGAGTCCGTTGGTAACTGTACCCAACCAGATGTTGCCCTTGCGGTCTTGATAGTTCTTGGTAGGGATATACGCACTTCGCTTGATGCACTTCTTCCAGTCATCCGGATTCACTTTAAACTCTTGGACATCGAAGTTGTTTCCATTCATTTCCAGGATAGGTTTGTAGAAGGCAGATATGAGCATGTTGCCATTCTGCAAGCGCATGATGCTAGGAATGAAGCAGAAAGTGGTAGGGAAGAGTTGTTTTTTGGTCATCTCTCCACTTTGTGCTGAAATGCAGTAGATGTTGACGGATGCCGTGGATACCCAGATGTTACCCTTTGCATCTTGGCTGATGTTCATAGGCATGAAGCAAGGGTAGGAGGCTACCTTGTTGAGATGGGTGCCATCGTATTGGCACTTTGCCACATGGTCGCCATTGGCTAGCCATAGATGATTGCTGCTATCCACAAAGATGTTGGTGGTGGTATTCTTCTTGTTGCCGTTGCTGTCGAAAATCATCGGTATGTCCTTGAGTTGCTGGGTTTGCAAGTCATACATATAGAGTCCGTTCTTCTTGGTAGAAATCCAAAGGTGATGATTCCTGTCGGCAGCTACGGAGAGTACGGATTGTTTGCCGATGGCACGTTGAAGGGCAGGCATGCTGTTAAACATATCCTTGTATCTGTAGATGGTTTTTACGCCATCGTCTTCAGAACCGAGCCAAAGGTTGCCCTTGGAGTCGGTTAACATCTTGTTGACTTCCATATCAGGCACTTCGAATGGGAAATTCTTGTCGCTTTGTGGCAAGATGGTTCCCTCCTCAGCATTGAAATAGAGTAATCCGTGCTTGGTGGTGCTGAGCAGAAGGTTGCCTTTTGCGCCATACGGATGGATGCAGTTGACCATGTCGTTGGGGATTTGCAAGTCTTGCAAGGCTGCAGGGAGATGTTGCCATTTCCGGGTGTCCGTATCAAAGAGCTGCATTCCATTGTAGCCAGAGAGGTAGAGCAGATGCCCATCGAGGAGAAAAGAGGTGATGGGATAACTCTGTACTGGGCTTTTGGCGATAAGTTTGAGGTCTCGGGTGCGATACCCCTTGACAGAGTAAGAGGTAACAATCCACATCACATCTTTTCGGTCTATATGGCAAGAGTAGTTAAAGCAGTTCTCCTCCAGCATCTTGGAGAGCTTGATGATGGCTGTGTTGGTATTTTCGTCATATTGATACAGGTCTGTCATCGTGAGGAAGAAGATTCTTCCCTCCTTGTCTTCCAGAATTTTTTCGATGTTCTTGTTATAGCCATTGATACTTACTCGCTTGAAATTGCCATTGGCCTGGTATAGGCATACACCATTGACGGTGGCTACCCAGAGTCGGTTGTGGGAGTCACGGTAAATGTGGGTAATATTGTTGTCGGGCAATCCCAGTGAATCGTCCACGCAGTAGTATTGGTGATACTGGTTGCCATCATACTTGTTGAGACCACGGAAGGTACCTATCCAGATTTGTCCGTATTTGTCTTCGCAGATGCTCTTCACCTTTTGGTTGGAGATATGATCAGACAGGACGAGGTTCTTCTCGGGTGAAGAGACTTCGGGGATGTCTTTTTGGTTCTGGCAAGCAGTAAGAAGAAGGGTTGCCAAGAGAATGATTGCGTTATAAAATACCTTTGTTCGTTTCATAATCGATGGTTTTGATAGTTGCTGCAAAAGTACTATAAAACCTTGATATATACAAGGTTTATAAGACTTTTTAAACAAATAAGCAAGTTTTTGAACATATAGAAAACCCCATTTTGAACAAAAACGTAACACAAAAAAACAAGTTAGAAAAAGGTGTATGATAAAAAGTACTACCTTTGCAGCCGTAAACAATTAACAGATTTACAAGAATAAAAGCTTAACTAACAAAGTATTATCTTTAATGAGAAAAATCTATGAGAAAAATGAATGATTACAGAAGGTTCCTAACCTTCGTGTTCTTATTGATGATTTCCGGTTCTGCTGCCTTGGCGCAGGAACTGATGAAAGTCGCTGGTCTCGTAGTTGACCAAAATGCCGACCCTTTGATTGGTGTTACCGTGCGTGTGCAGGGAGACAACAAGGGTGGCGCTGTAACTGATATGGATGGTAACTTTACGATCCAGGTGCAAAAAGGTAAAACCCTTGTCTTCTCTTATCTTGGCTATAAGAATAAAGAGGTATCAGCCAACTCTTCCAAGCTCAAGATTACATTGCTGGAAGACAACAAGGTACTCGATGATGTGGTGGTTGTAGGCTATGGCGTTCAGAAGAAGAGTTCTGTAACAGGTGCCATCTCTCAGGTGAAGAAAGAGGATATGGAGAATCGTACCATCACCAATGCCAAGGCTGCTCTTCAGGGTAAGACCGCAGGTGTGCAGATTGTCTCTTCTTCGGCTCGTCCGGGTGCATCACCAACGGTTCGTATCCGTGGTTTCTCTTCCAATGGTTCTTCCGATCCTCTCTACGTAGTAGATGGTGTGCGTCTAGGCGATATTAGTGGTATCGATCCTAATGACATAGCATCTATGGAAGTGTTGAAGGATGCTGCTTCTGCTGCCATATATGGTGCTGAGGCTGGTAATGGCGTGGTTCTCATTACAACGAAGAAGGGTACTGTGGGTAGTGGAAAGATAACATATGATTTCCAGTATGCCATTGAATCGCTTGCTAAAAAGCCTAAGTTGCTCAATGCCGAAGAATATATCCAATATATGAAAGAAGGTAAGACCATTACCGAGGATTATCTCTTGAAAAATTGGGATGGAACAACCAATACCTCTTGGGTAGATGCTATCTATGGCAAGGGTAAGATGCAGAAGCACAACCTGGGCTTTACGGGTGGTAACCAAAATGGTAACTATTATCTTTCGCTTACTTATCTTGACAATGATGGTATGGTAAGAGGTAATAATGATCTCTATCGTCGTCTCACCGCTACCATCAATGCTGAATATCAGATCAAGCCATGGTTGAAGGTGGGTACTACTAACCAGATTGAAAAATATAACGCCCGTTCTGTGTCAGAGGGTTCTGAGTATGGTTCTATGATGGCAGCTGTGCTTTCTATGGATCCATTGACCCCTGTTGCATACGAGGGTGGAAACTTGCCTGCTCATGTTGCTAGTGCCTTGGCACGCGGAAAGCATCTCCTGACCAATGCGGCTGGTAACTACTATGGTGTGTCTGCTTTCTATGCAGGTGAGCAGTTCAACCCATTCGTGATGCGTGACAATAACATATCCCGCAACAGTGGATTCAATGTGAATGGTTCCATCTATGCAGATTTTAAGCCTATCAAGGATCTTGTGATTACTTCTCGCTTTGGTTATCGTTTGTCGGGTACCCGCAGTTCTTCCACTTCACTTCCTTTCTATGGAAATGCAGCGCAAAGCCGTGATTATGTAGATCAGAGTGCATCTTCTTCTACTTCTATCTATTATCAGTGGGAAAACTTTGCCAACTATATGAAGAAACTTGGCGACCATACCGTGAATGCCATGGTTGGTATGTCTTTCCAGGAATCTACCTACGATTATGTGAATGGTGGTTTGCAGGCTAATGGTGAAGACGCTGTCAAGAAAAACAATCCATTGTTCTACTATCTGAATTTCGCATCCGCTTCTGCTACCAAGTCTGTGGGCGGTGAGAAAACTCGCTCAGCCAAGTATTCTTACTTTGGCCGTTTGAGTTACGATTATAAAAACCGTTATTATCTGCAGGCTTCCCTCCGTGCAGATGCTGCCGACTTATCTAAGCTTCCAGCTACCAACCGTTGGGGATATTTCCCAGCTGTGTCTGGAGGTTGGACCATTTCCGAGGAAAAGTTCTTCGAGCCATTGAGAGATGTCGTGGCTAGTTTGAAGTTGCGTGCCAGCTGGGGACAGAATGGTAGCTTGGCTGCTTTGGGTGGCTATGCCTACAGCACCGATATGGCGCAGGGTGGCATTTATCCGTTAGTTCCTGGTAATAATTATACAACGTCTGTTAGTCCGACTAGTATGGGTAACGATAAACTGAAGTGGGAAACATCTGAGCAGACCGACTTGGGTATCGATGCGCTCCTCTTCGCTGGCAGAATGAACTTCAGTATGGACTATTTCGTGAAGAAGACCAAGGACTTGCTCGTGGGTGGCACCACTCCATCTCTGGTTATCGGCGGCACCACATCTCCTATCAATGCTGGTAACGTAAGCAACAAGGGATTCGAGTTTGAACTCGGTTGGAGAGACAACATCGGTGATTTCAGCTACAGCGTACGTGGCAACCTCGCTACCTTGAAGAATGAGGTTACTTATCTCGACCCATCTTTGACTCGTTTGGCGGGTACTACCTTTATGAATGTGCCTCTCACATACTTCGAGAAGGGTTATCCTGTGTATTACTTCCGCGGCTATCAGTTTACAGGCATAGACCCTAAGTCAGGTGATCCAACTTTTGCCGACCTGAACGATAGTGGTGATCTGACCGATGATGACAAGATGGACTTGGGCAGTGCCATTCCAAACTTCACCTATGGTATCACCTTGACCGCAGCTTACAAAGGTTTCGACTTGGCAGTATTTGGTTCTGGTGCATCAGGCAACAAGATATTCAACTGTATCAACCGTACCGACTTCCCAATGGTCAACAAGATGAAGGAACTCTTCTATGACGACCGCTGGACGGA
Source organism: Segatella copri (assembly GCA_021640525.1). Lineage (GTDB taxonomy): Bacteria > Bacteroidota > Bacteroidia > Bacteroidales > Bacteroidaceae > Prevotella > Prevotella copri_S. Next base: position 13,355 of record JAJXBQ010000008.1, on the reverse strand, counting down.
GGGTAATCCTAATGGTAGCAAGCCACGTGCTGGTGCCAACAATATGGACAAGTATGCTACATCTAGTGCTATGGTGTATGATGGATCTTATTTCAAGATTAAGCAGATTCAGTTGGGCTACAGCTTGCCGAAGACCCTTCTCAAGAGTGTGGCAATCAATAACTTGCGCCTCTATGTATCTCTCGATGACTTCTTCACCATCACCAAGTACCCAGGCTTCGACCCTGAGGTTTCTACCAATGATGTAGTGGGTATGGGTATCGACAAGGGCGGTTATCCAACCTCAAGAAAGGTAGTAATGGGCTTCAACTTGGAGTTCTAAAGTCTGGAGGGTTCATATAACTAACACTATACATATTCTATATATAATAATATTAGGAAATTATGAAAAAGAATATCATATATAGTCTGCTTCTCGTTGTGGCAGTGCTTTTTGCCGGTTGTGAAGACAGACTCGATATAGCAAAGCATGGCAATATGGGTGGTCAGGATGATTTCTACAAGACCAATGAGCAGACCGAGCAGGCGGTGGCTGCCATGTATAGCCGTGTGAAGGGATTGTATTATTCTTGGTTCTTTACCAAGAATATGCTTTCGGATGATGCCTGGTGTGGCGGTGGCAGTCGTGGCGACAACAACTCTTTCGAGCAGTTGAACGAATTTACCTTCGATTCCAGCAACAGTAATGTCGAGGGCCTGTTCTCGGGGCTCTATGGTGTCATCTATCAGTCAAACCTCATCATTGAGAAGGTGGCTGATGATACGGACGTCAAGAAGCGTGCCATAGCCGAGGCCTATTTCTTCCGTGCCTGGGCAAACTTCGAGCTGGTTACCCTTTGGGGTACAGCTCCATTGGTTGATCATCTCTTGGCTACAGATGAGTACCGTCAGCCAAATAGTACTCCAGAGGTACTTTGGGCTGTTGTGGAGTCAGACTTGAAAGAGGCTATCGGCATGAATGCCTTGCCTTCCAAGAAGAACAAGGACGATCAGGAGACGGGTATGCGCGTTACCCAGGAAGTGGCAAAGGCTTATCTGGGCAAGGCTTATCTCTTCCAGAAAAAGTATCAGGAGGCTGCTTCCGCACTCAATGAGGTGGTGGATTCCAAGAAGTACGACCTCTTCCGTGGCGACTATGACATGCAGTTTCATGCTGTCAACAACAACAACTGTGAGTCTATGCTCGAATTGCAATGGCGTAACGACCAGGAGCAGGCTTGGAGTCAGTTTGATATGACCTTCCTGATGCAAGGATGGCGTACCGGCAATATGAAGCTCGAAGGCAAGGCTGCCGATGAAGTGGCTCAGGGAACCTACGGTTTCTTGAATCCTCGCAAGTCTCTCTATGAAGCATTTGTAAAAGCAGAGGGCGAGAATGGATATCGTTTGCAGAAGACTCTGCTCAACAGTGATCAGATGACTGCATACGGCGTGAAGTTGAATCCTGGTCAGAACATCTATGGATGTGAAGGATACCTCTTCTTCAAGAACCGTATATTGAAGAGTGACAACATCATGGATGCCTCCTACTTCCAGGGACTTCAATATACCGACCGAAAGATTATGCGTTATGCCGAAGTTCTCCTCTTGGCTGCCGAGGCAAACCTGGAGGCTGGCAACAAAGACATAGCACTGAAAGATATCAATGAGATTCGTCTTCGTGCCAAGGAAGCTCCATTGACTAGCGTTACCTTGGACGATATCAAGACGGAGAAGCGTTTGGAACTCTGCTTGGAAAGTACCCGATTCCAGGACTTGGTACGTTGGGGTGATGCCAAGAGTGCCTTGGCTTCACAGGGCAAGGAAATCCCTAACTACTCTTCCAAGGGCGTAAGTTGGGATTTCTCCAATTCTACTTTCGGATTCCAAGACAAGCACATGTTGCTTCCTATTCCTTTGAAGGAAAGAGAATTGAATCCTAATATCCAGCAGAATACGGGATGGTAATCTTCTTATTAACTGATATTTAAATGATATTGATATGAAAAAATATATAGGTTCAATATTAAGTCTGTTTATTGCAGGGCTGTGTTTCACAGCCTGCGATAACGATGCTCTTGATGGTATGCAGGGAGTATATGCAGATATGCAGAATTATACATCGCAAGAGGCTATCGTGCAGCCTACCACTAAGTTAAAGAAAGGCGTGAAGGCACTCAATGTAGATATAAAAGATGTAAAGGGAACCACCATTCAGGTTAGTTTTGGTAGTACCGAGTGGATTCTTCCCGCTGCCTCTTATACCGTAGCAGAGACCGTGGCTAACAAAACTTGTGTGGTCAAGGTGAATGGTGAGGCAATGAAGAGTGGCGACATCGACGTATCTCTTATCGGGGGCAAGTATTACTTGAACGGTTTGTTTGCCAATGCCGCCGGTCAGCGAGTGAAGTTGAATTATGTAGGAGAGCTTGCCTTCGTTGTGGGGCAGGATGACCCGGAAGCATCGGGCTATACTCTTACTATCGCTCCAACTCAGATTGTCGATTGGTCAACAGGTGCCGTCGTGAATCCTGATGCTACCAAGTATATCATCTCTATCAACAATCCGGCAGGTCAGCCTGCTGCTTATCTGGAAGCCGTGAATGCCAATCAGCTCGGTAATACAGACTTGGCTGGTGAATATACCATTCAAGGTAATGCTTCAGAGCCTTGGTTGATGGGCAATGGTTTTGCTATCCCTCAATACGGTGTCAAGGTTGGTAGCTTCTTCGTGGATGAGGCTGGTGTCGCACAATACATCACGGCAGGTAAGATCATCATCTCTACCGCTAAGGATGCAGAGGGCCAAGACTTATTCTCATTCGAGGGCGCTGACCTTGATACCCAGAGTGGTGTGGATGGATCGGCTGGCAAGGGATCGTTTAAGATTAAGTTTGCTGCCATCGCCAAGTAATAATTATAAAAAATAAAACGTTATATTCAATGAAAAAATTTTCGTTATTAGCAATTACATTGTGTGCTATTTGTGGTTCTGCCTTCGGACAGCAAGCCTTGTTCGGGGGGCAGATGCCTCTCTCGCCTGAGATTCATGCAGACAAGACCGTTACTTTCCGCTGCATGGCACCAGGGGCTCAAAAAGTACAGATAACAGGTGACTTCTTGCCAACCAAGAAAATAGATACCCCGATGGGTAAGTATGATATGCCTGGAGTAGCCGATTTGAAGAAGGATGAGAAGGGTGTGTGGTCTTTTACAACCACTGCTCCTTTGGCACCAGAGCTTTATAGCTACACCATGATGGTGGATGGCGCCAGTGTTACCGACCATCTCAACGTCTATACCGTGCGTGACATCGCCAACGTTTCCAACTATTTCTTGGTAGGCGGTGGAAAGGCTGATCTCTACAAGGTCAACAAGGTAGCGCATGGAACCGTATCAAAGGTCTGGTATGATGATGCCAAAGCTGGCCTTACTCGCCGTATGACAGTATATACTCCTGCTGGTTACGAGACCAGCAAGCAGAAATATCCTGTGCTTTATCTCTTGCATGGCATCGGTGGCGACGAGGAAGCGTGGATGGATTTGGGACGTGCTTCGCAAATTCTCGATAACCTCATTGCGCAAGGCAAGGCAAAGCCAATGATCGTCGTCATGACCAATGGCAATATCTCTCAGGAGGCAGCTCCAGGACAGACATCAGATAATCTGATAGTCCCTACATTGGGATTGCCTAAGACCATGGAGGGCTCTTTCGAGGCATCTTTCCCTGAGGTAGTGAAGTTCATGGATAGTCGCTATCGTACCATCGCCGGTGCTCAAGGTCGTGCCATAGCAGGTCTTTCGATGGGTGGTTTCCACTCGTTCTATATTTCTATCAACTATCCTAAGACCTTTGGTTATGTAGGTTTATTCTCTGCAGCCATCGGTAAGGAGCAGAGGAGTGGTGGCGCCAATGAGTATATCTACGACAATGTGGATGATAAGTTGGCTAACCTCTTTGCAGCCAAGCCAAAGCTCTACTGGATAGGCATAGGTAATTCCGATTTCCTCTACAAGGACAACGTCGCTTTGCGAAAGAAACTGGATAGCAAGGGCTACAAATATACCTATATGGAAACAGATGGGGGACATATTTGGCGAAATTGGAGAATCTATCTCGCTGAATTTGTTCAAAAAATATTCTAATAATTAGCAGGAAGGTCTTCTAAATCTTAGGAGACCTTCTATAGAATGAGACTAACAATTATCAAAAAATTGATAACAATGAAGAAAATTACATTCTTAGCAACTGCCTTGCTGATGAGTCTTGGCAGTTTTGCTCAGCAGGCATTGTTTGACAATGTTCCTGTTATCTCACCTGAGGTGAACGCCAACCATACCGTAACTTTCCGCTTGAAGGCTCCTAATGCCCAGAAGGTGCAGGTTACTGGTGATTTCCTGGCACCGAAAACCATTGATACACCAATGGGAAAGTATGATGCTCCTGGAGTAGCTGATATGACAAAAGATGAAAAGGGTGTTTGGACTTTTACCAGCCAGATGCTTTCTCCTGAGTTGTATTCTTACAATCTCCTTTTGGATGGAGTGAAGATTGTTGACCCAGGAAGTGTGTATATCACTCGTGATATTACCTCTGAAACCAATATATTCATTCTTTCAGACAAGAAAGGTGATTGTGGTGACCTCTATACCGTTAACGAAGTGCCTCACGGAAACGTGTCTAAGGTATGGTATGATAGTCCTACGCTCAAGATGCAGCGCCGTATGACGGTCTATACTCCAGCAGGTTATGACAAGGGCAAGGATTATCCTGTTCTCTATCTGCTCCATGGCGCTGGTGGCGATGAGGATGCCTGGACTACTTTAGGACGTGCACAGCATATTCTTGATAATTTGATTGCCACAGGTAAGGCTAAGCCTATGGTCGTGGTGATGACCAATGGCAATCCTAATTGCCAGGCTGCTCCAGGTGAGTGGTCAGCAGGTCAATACATTCCTTCTTTCTATGGCTATCAAGGTGCCAAGCCAGCTGCCACCATGGATGAGAGTTTCCCTGATGTGATGAATTATGTGGAGAGCCACTACAAGGTTGCTAAAGACAAGGCTCATCGTGCCATCTGTGGACTCTCTATGGGCGGTGGTCATTCTTTCGATATCTCTCGTCGTTTCCCTACCAAGTTTGATTACATCGGACTCTTCTCTGCAGGTTTGCATGTGGGTACTACTGGCGATTTCCGTAGTGACTTCTACAAGCAGTTGCAGGGTAATGAAGAGGCTAAGAAACAGTTGGCTACTCTGTTTAAGAACAAGCCAAAGTTGTATTGGATTGGCATGGGCAAGACAGATTTCCTCTACAAGAGCAGTGCAGACTTGCGTCGCTACTTCGATGAGAAGGGGTATAAATATACCTATTTGGAGACGGAGGGTGGACACATCTGGCGTAATTGGCGTGTGTATCTTACCGAGTTCGCACAGAAGATTTTCAAATGATAGAATAACTTTTTCAAGTAATAGTTTAATAAAATAAGGTATAGACAATGATAAAACAGATTTTAGTTTCTTCATGTGTGCTTTTTTCTGCGACTTTCGTAGTGCAAGCACAGAACCCAAAGTTGGGTGTGTCTCCTATCCAGGATGTCATCAATGCGATGACCCTCGATGAGAAGATTCAGTTGGTGGTAGGTTCTTCGGGTAAGTATGAAAGCCAGATGGAGGCTACCATTGGTAACCAGGGGCAGTTGGTACAGGGTGCCGCAGGTCAGGTAAATGGTATTGAGCGTCTGGGCATTCCTGCTACGGTTGTTGCCGATGGCCCTGCTGGTCTCCGCATCGACCCTAAGCGCAAGAATACCGACAAGACGTTCTACTGTACCCACTTCCCTGTGGCTACAGTGATGAGCTCTACCTGGAACAAAGACTTGGTGTATTCCGTAGGTACCTCAATGGGAGACGAGGTGAAGCATTATGGCGTAGATGTCTTGTTGGCACCTGCTACCAATATTATGCGTAATCCTCTTTGTGGCCGTAACTTTGAGTATTATTCAGAAGATCCATTGTTGGCTGGTACCATTTGTGCAGCTATGGTGAATGGTATCGAGAGCAACGATGTAGGTACTTCGTTGAAGCACTTCGCACTGAATAATCAGGAGACCAATCGTACTCGTAACAATGTTATCGGTAATCCACGTACTTTCCGTGAGATTTACTTGAAACCTTTCGAAATCGTTGTCAAGGAGGCTCAGCCTTGGACGGTGATGACTTCTTACAATCTCATCAATGGTACGATGTCTAGCGAGCGTTGTGACTTGATAACAGAGATTCTTCGCCATGAGTGGGGATTCAAGGGTATGGTGATGACCGACTGGTTTGGTGGTCTTAGCGCAGCTGCCCAGATGGAAGCGGGTAACGACCTGTTGATGCCAGGTAAGGCAGACCAGGTGAAGGAGATTCGCAAGGCTGTGCTCAATGGTCGCCTGTCGATGGAAATCCTCGACCGCAATGTACGCCATATCTTGGAGTATATCATGCAGACTCCTCGTTTCAAGCAGTATGTTGCCGACAACAACCCTGATTTGAAGGGACATGCTTTGGTGGCTCGCAATGCCGCTACCGAGGGAATGGTGTTGTTGAAGAACAACAAGAATGTATTGCCACTCGTTCAGAAGATTAAGAACATAGCCCTCTTCGGTAATACTTCTTATGATTTCATCGCTGGTGGTACCGGTTCTGGCAATGTAAACCATGCTTATGTGGTAAGTTTGTTGGATGGTTTGAAGAATGCTGGCTATCAGGTGGATGGCGACATCCAGAAGGCATACATAGAGTATGCTCCAAAGGCAAAGGCAAACTTGCCAAAGCCAAAGAATCCTTTGGAGGCTTTCTTGCCTGGTCACTTCATCCCTGAGATGAGCCTTGCTGAATTGAATATGTCTGCTGCCGTCAAAAACAACGATATGGCAATCATCACTATTGGTAAGTCGTCTGGTGAGTTCTTGGATCGCAAGATTTCTGATAGCTTCAATCTCACCAAGGAGGAGAAGGATATGATTTCTGGCGTTTGCAACGCTTTCCATAAGGCTGGTAAGAAGGTGGTTGTCATCTTGAATGTTTGTGGCGTTGTTGAGACCAAGAGTTGGATTGGTGGTCCTGATGCTGTATTGTTGTCTTGGCTGCCTGGTCAGGAGGGTGGTAACTGTGTTGCCGACATCTTGTCGGGTAAGGAGAATCCTTCTGGTCGTCTTCCTATGACATGGCCTGTAAGTTATAACGATGTTCCTTCTAAGGCTGATTTCCCTAACCCTGAGACTGTCAAGGTTGACGATGTGCTTGGTATGTTTATGGGCAAGGGCATCGGTAGCAAGGGTGACGTGAAGAATGTGGATTACACCGAGTATAATGATGGTGTTTATGTAGGTTATCGTTATTACCAGACTAAGAATGTGCCTGTATCTTATCCTTTTGGTTATGGTATGAGCTATACCACCTTTAAGTATGGCAAACCTGCGGTAACGAAGGATGCACAGGGCAATATCAAGGTTCAGGTGACTGTGAAGAATGCTGGTAAGGTAGCTGGTAAGGAAGTGGTTCAGGTATATGTGGCTGCTCCTGGCAAGGATATGGATAAACCAGCAAGAGAACTTCGTGGTTATGCCAAGACTAAGAATTTGCAGCCTGGTGAGTCGGAGACAGTTACTATCGACATCCCATACAAGAACTTGGCTTCTTTCAATGAGACTGATAGTCAGTGGCAGGTTGAGGCTGGTGATTACAAGGTGATGGTGGCAAAGAATGCTGCCGACCTCAAGCCTCTCACTACCGTGATTACTGAGGAAGCTGGTGTAACCGAGAAGGTTCGCCCTTGCTTGCTCAAGGAAGTAAAGTAGCTCTATTAAAGATCAAGTTCAATAATAAAAGAGCTTGATGGTAATAAAGCTTTTAATGATATATAAAAAGAGGATGCGCTATCAACTGACGGCGCACCCTCTTTTTATATTTTATGGATTTTTGTAAGTCTCTGCACGGTTATACTATCCAGAGGTGGAATCCCTTTGATTCCAAAGCCTCCTTGATTTCTTTTACGTGTTCTTCGTCGCGAGTCTCCATCGTCAGGCGGAGCACGCAGGCATTCACCTTGTTGCGGTTGGCAGAACGGTCGTGGTGAACACCGGTGATATTACCGCCCAATCCGGCGATGACAGAGCAGACCTCTACCAATTCGCCCGGTTTGTCATCCAGCTCCATCTCGATGGTGCAGAGACGGCCACTCTTGGCAAGACCACGGGTGATGACGCGGTTCAGGATGGTTACGTCGATGTTACCGCCGCTTACCACGCAGATGGTCTTCTTGCCCTTCACCGGAACCTTGTTGTACATTACGGCTGCCACGCTGGCCGCACCGGCACCTTCGGCTACCATCTTCTCACTCTCTATGAGTTTCAGGATGGCTGCACAGATCTCATCCTCGCTCACGGTTACGATTTCGTCTACATAGTTGGAGCAGGTTTCAAAAGTAATCTTGCCCGGTTCCTTTACGGCAATACCATCGGCTACGGTCGCTACAGAAGGCAACTTCTCCTGTTTATGATCGTGCAGACTCTGTACCATACTTGCTGCTCCTTCTGCCTGAACACCATATACCTTGACGTTAGGATTCAGCGACTTGATGGCAAAGGCAACACCTGAGATAAGTCCACCGCCACCTACAGGAACGACGACAGCTTCTACATCTGGCAACTGGTCGAGAATCTCCAGACCGATGGTGCCCTGACCGGCGATGACATTCTCATCATCGAAAGGATGAACGAAGGTGTAGCCATGCTCATCTTTCAGTTCCAGCGCCTTCTGGTAGGCATCATCATAAACGCCAGGTACCAGACAGACTTCAGCACCCAGTCGCTTGGTGGCTTCTACCTTAGAGATAGGAGCACCTTCAGGCAGACAGATGAGGCTCTTAACACCCATGGCTGTAGCTCCCAGCGCTACACCCTGTGCATGGTTGCCCGCAGAACAGGCTATCACACCCTTCGCCTTCTCTTCATCGGTGAGTTGTGAAATCTTATAGTAAGCACCACGAATCTTAAACGAACCGGTCTTCTGCAGGCACTCTGGCTTCAAATAAACATCACTCTCTGGGTTGATTCTTGGCGTGTGAACCAGCTCAGTCTTTCTTATTACCTTGCTCAGCACGAAGCGAGCCTTATAGAAATTGTCAAGTTGTAACATAACTGCTGATATGTGTATAGTTTATTTCGTGCAAAGTTACTATTATTTGAAGAAAATACAAAATAATTCGGTTTAATTTTTGTTTATTCGATAATATTGCTTAACTTTGCGGCATAAAAACATAGTAACAAATAAACTAATTACTTTTATCTGGAAATGAAGAAAAACGTTTTAGCAGTAGCGCTGGCATTGATGGCGAGCATCGGTGCATACGCAGAGAAGAATACTGTCAGTTCTCCTGATGGTAAGTTGAATGTCGTGGTAGAAGACCGCGATGGTAAACTCTATTATTCCATCGACTATGCAGGCAAGCGAATGATGGAGGAATCACAGCTCGGACTCCTTGCCAATGTAGGCGATTTCAGTCAGGGCTTGACCTATCAGGGCAAGAATGAGATAAAGGTGGAGAAGAGCTATGACCTCCGCACCGCCAAGGTTTCGCATGTAGATTATCATGCCAACCAGCTCAACGTGACATACATCAACGGTAAGAAGCAGCCGATGACGGTTACCTTCAATGTAAGCAACAATGATGTGGCATTCCGTTATACTTTTGATCAACTGAAGGCTCAGCATCTCATCGTGAATGAGGAGAAGACTGCTTTCAATCTTCCTAAGGTAACCACCACTTACCTCTGTCCACAGTCGGATCCGCTCATCGGTTTTGCCCGTACCAAACCAAGTTATGAAGAAGATTATAAGGTGGATCAGCCTCTTACAGCCAAGTCGGGTTATGGTCATGGCTATACTTTCCCTTGCCTCTTCAAGGTAGGCGGCGATGGCTGGGTTTTGGTCAGCGAGACGGGTACTCATGGCAACTATCCGGGTTGTCACATCAGCGATTATGATGCTGCTAAGGGTTATCAGATCGCCTTCCCTATGGAGAAAGAGGCTGATGGCATCGGTTCTACATCGGCAGCTTTCATTCTTCCGGGTTCCACTCCTTGGCGTACCATTACCGTGGGTTCTGATCTGAAGCCTCTGGTAGAGACCACCATTCCATACGATGTGGTAGAGCCAAGATTCGAGGCTTCCCAGAAATACGGAACAGGCAAATATGCCTGGAGCTGGCTCATCTGGCAGGATGAATCCTGCAACTATAACGACCAGAAGCAGTTCATCGACCTGGCTGCTACCATGGGATATGAATATGTGCTGGTTGATGCGCTCTGGGATACCCAGATTGGTAGAGACAAGATAGCAGAGTTGAGCAAGTATGCGCAGAGCAAGAATGTGAGTCTGATGCTCTGGTATAATTCCAATGGTGTGGCAAACGATGCACCTCAGGGTCCTCGTGGCATCATGGATAACATCGTGGCTCGCAAGAAGGAAATGGCCTGGATGAAGAGCATCGGCATCAAGGGTATCAAGGTAGATTTCTTCGGTGGCGACAAGCAGCATACCATGCAGCAGTATGAAGACATCCTCAGCGATGCCAACGATTATGGCATTCAGGTTATCTTCCATGGTTGCACCCTGCCAAGAGGTTGGGAGCGCATGTATCCTAACTATGTATCGAGCGAGGCTGTACTGGCTTCGGAGAATGTATTTTTCTCTGATTATCATGCCAAGCAGGAGGCTTTTGAACTGACCATGCATCCCTTCTGCCGCAACGCCGTGGCTGCGATGGATTGGGGTGGTACCATCATGAACAAGTATCTCTCTAAAGATAACAAGAGTCGTCATCGCCGTTATACCACCGATGTTTTCGAGATGGCTTCGGCTATCATGAACCAGGCAGCTATCCAATGTATCGCCATCTATCCGAATAATCTCTCTGAGCTTCCTCAGCACGAGATTGATTTCCTGAAGAGCGTTCCTACAACCTGGGATGAGACCAAGTTCATCGCCGGTTATCCTGGAAAATATGCCGTTGTTGCCCGTCGCCATGGTGATAAATGGTATGTGGCTGGTTTAAACGGCACCGACCAGGTGATGAAGCTCACCCTGAATCTGCCAATGCTTGCCGGCAAGAGCGTTACCTATTATTATGAAACTGCCAGCAAGGACAAGAAGGCTCTCTGGCCAGTATCGCAGATGAAGACAGTAAAGGTGGATAAGAAGGGAAACCTGAAGGTGGAAATGCAGCCTAAGGGCGGTATCATTGCGCAGGAGTAATCGTTCAACGTCATATAATCAATGCCACTTTGCGCACAAAAAGGTGTGTGAAGTGGCATTGTTGTGTTTGTAACCGTTTGTCAGAAGTCTTTTCAGAAGTTCTGCAAGAATTCAATGAGTTCTTTGGTTGTATATGGCTTTTCAAGAAGCTGTAAGAATCCCTTGCTAGTCTTTGTGATGCTAGGTTTGCTTTTGTTTAATAGGATGGCAATATTGCTGAATTTGACATCTGCTTTTACAAGATAGGCAAAGGTGATTTGTGAATCTTTTATTTCAGGAAATGCGACCTTGAGACGTTTGCCATAGTCATTAAAGAAATTGTCGATTTCTTCTTTTATTGCAGAGATGGCTCTCTTGTAATCAGAAGCTTTGTAATTCATCAGGCCATCATTGATCATGCGGTGTAAATGGGTGTATGCCTCAGACATTCTGAATTGATTCCATTTGTCTTCATGGAAATGGATTTGCTCACCAATTTTACAATTTCTCGCATCACTTGGCAATAGTTCATATTTCGATAAGTGGTTGTTTCTGTTTTCCAGCTTTTGGATATTCTCATTTTGATTCTCTATCTGGGTTTTCTGACATTGTATCAGAGTCTCTTGGCTTTGTATGTGCGTCTTTTGTTGGGTTATTTCTTTGTTTTGCTGAGCAATAACCCTTAGCTGCAACAGTTCCTTTTTCTTAGAGGAATTCTTGATGTACAGAATAAAGGATGACAATCCGAGGATGCAGCAGATGGCAACCATGATACCAAGCATGAAATGGTATCTAGCCTCTTCAGCTTCCTCTCTTTTAGCCACTTCTTCTTCGTAGTTATAGGCAGCCTTCATTTTCTCAGCCTCCGACTTGTTGTCGATGGAATCAATTTCGTTCTTTAGCTTTATTGCTTCTTTTTGCACGGTCCAAGCTTCTTCGTATTTATTGCCGTCAGCTTTAGTTTCGGATATGGCAATGCTAGCCTCGTATTTTCTCCAAGAGTCGTCTATTTTCAATCCTTTCTGGAAAAAATATAAGGCAGAGTCCTGCTGGTGAAGGAATTTATGCAGGTATCCTTGCATCATATTGATACCCCAGTCTTGCAGTTGCTCAGGAGTAAGTTCCTTTTTAGCTTCAAGTATGAGCTTTTTCAGTTTTTGCAGGTTGTTGCTATAAACAGCTTTTTCCCCTTCAGAAACGATAAAACGCCTTAAGTTCAAAGTATCATGGTCTTCCAAGATGTTCTTTTTGGCAATTTTTGTGAATGAGGAGTATTCTTTTATTTTCCCTAAGTCATAGTAAGAATGAGCCATATCCATTAAACAAGCATTTGTTAATCCATAATCTTCTGTTTGTTTAATATAACTATATGCTTTTTGGCAATATAGTAGTGCCTGTTGTTCATTGAGTCTGTTGTCCTCAAGATTAGCTAATTGGTAATAACATCTACCCAATAGTTCTTTAGAAACATGAATGCTATCAGTTGTGGCTGCTTTTAAGAAATAGTTGATAGCTTTTGGGTGGTTGTTAAGGTCAATATAGATACACCCCAGGCAATAGTATGCCTGACTCAGCAAAACTTTGTTGTTTCTCTTCTCAAAATAATCTGCAACCTTTAGCATCATGCTGTCGCTCGTGTGTGGCTTATATTGCAGATCATTGATTCTGAACAGAGTGATTTGATAGTGCATTTGTGCATCTTTACCCATTTCACATATAGAGGCAGAGTCTTTTTGGAGGAGAGTAAGTGCACTATCAGGATAAGCTAGCATGATTCGCTCAATGTTAGCCAACTTTTTGTTGTTCTCTTGGGGGGTACAAGAAATCAACATGCTTACCAAAAGTAAAATGGCGATATTTTTCATTGCTTTTTCTTATTTTAAACAAAAGTACAGATTTTATTTGGAATATAAAAGAAAAATCCGTTATTTTTATTAAAATGGTACATGAGAAAAAATATTTGGTACATATAGCAAAGAAGTGATAAGTGTTTGTTGTTTTTAGTCATGAGTTTACGATTTGTTTACTTTGTATATTAAAGCTCTAAAAATAAAAAAGGAAATTATAAGTAAACTCAAATATGCCCAATATATGTT
>JAJXBQ010000180.1:0-6799 GCA_021640525.1 Segatella copri | reverse complement strand
ATATAATATTTTTCTTAAAAGCCAAGAAGGAGTTTCTTTCACTCTTCATTGCTTATTAGTGTGTAGCTTTCCACCAACCGGTTTTCTCTCTGCCCTTGATAGCTACGCTGTGCTGGCTAGGGTCGGAGATAGAAAGACCGCAATAATTTTTCACTTTAAAGGTTGTACCTCTATAACTCATTAACCCTGTATAAGCCTGTTCGGTATGAGCAGCAGCTTTGATTGTGAGTTTCATCTGTGAATTAAATTTGTCTTTCAGAGAGCCGCTTGGAACAAGACTATCTACGTATACGCTCATGTCGTAGAAGAGGTTGGGAGAGAAACCATCCAGAGGCTGTATGGAATCGAGCGGAACGGATGATGAGAGGGTATATTTGCTATTGATTTCCTTCATCACTTGGGCTAGATTATCCATCTGTCTGCAGTCGATGGCCGCCATGTTGCAGAATGGAACGCTACTATTCTTGTAGAAATTGACAGTTCCGTTGACTAATCCTGAGTAGTTGGGTGCTGAACTGTTGAGGTAACTCCATATGGTTTTGTATGGATAGCCGGCTCCCATTACTTCGCTACTTGAACTGATCATGAAATTGGTAACATCTTTCAGTTCGTATGCAGTCTCTACATTGCCCATATAGCATGCATCGAAGAGAATGTATTGCATCTTGGTGCCGCTGAGTTTGATTCCTTCGGCAAGGGTAGGAACGTCGAGAGCGTTCTCTTCTAAACTCACACTACCGAAGAAACGGGTGACAGGTTTGTTGGGATCGGGACCATACTGTATTCCGCAGAAATTACCGGTAGCGGTAGGGTAGCTGGTGCTTCCTTTCTGAGCAAAACCGGCATTAGGTCTTGCCATATAAGGATAGTTAACCCAATCGCTCTTGTAGGTCCATCCGCAGCCATGAGCTCCGATGATGAGCGAATAGTTCAAGGCTTCAGCACGGCGTTTCACCTCATTCAGAATCTCTGCAAACCCTTCTGCTGTAGTATATGTAGCTTCATCATATGTCTTCAACGTGTCGCGGATGACGGCTTTCTTATTGCCGTCATACTGAAGATCTATGAGATAGCTCTTCCTGTAATTCTGGCTTATGAAGACCATTACACGCGAATTGTTCAAGCCTTTCTTGGCAACAATACCTTCGCAGATACTGTCAACGTTGTTTTCCAAAAAACTTGTGAGACCGGAAGTGTTGGTTCCACCCGTCCAAGGATAGAAGACGAAGATAGTCTGCTTATTGACGCTTTCTACATCAATAGCTTCATCGCCACAACTGGTGGAAGTTGCTGCTAGAGATAGCATACATATAAATAAGGTGAAAAGCTTCTTGATCATAATTAAAAATGTTGAATGTTGAATGTTGAATGTTGAGTTGCAATCTTGCTAACGAATCAGCTTGACTAATTCAACATTCTACACTCAACATTCAACATTAAATATAATACTATTATTTCTTCTTGAGTTCCTCGATGGTTGCCTTGAGGGCAGCAATCTTCTCAACAGAGTCGCTTTCCTTCTTGCGCTCCAGGGCTACTACCTTCTCAGGTGCGTGAGCTACGAAGTTCTCGTTGCTGAGCTTCTTGCGTACGCCCATCAGGAAGCCTTCCAAGTGCTTGAGCTGAGCCTCTGCCTTCTCAATCTCGGCAGCTACGTCGATCAGGTCGCCCAATGGTACGGCAAACTCGTCGGTACCTACCATGAAGCTTGATGCATCGGCACTCTTCTCAGCGATGACCTCAATCTTATCAAGGTTCGCCATCTTCAGCGTTACGTCGTTGTAAGCCTCGAAATCGTTCTTGCCTACTACCTGGAGAGACAACTGCTCCTTCTGGGCAATGTTCTTCTGGTTGCGAACGGTACGAACACCGGCGATAATCTGCTTCACAGCCTCGATATCTGCTGCCAACTTCTGCTCCTCAGCTGTAGGTGCAGGTATCTCCAGCTTCTCGCGCATGATGCTCTCGCCATCCTTGCGGTCGTAGATGTGCTGCCACAACTCCTCGGTGATGAATGGCATGAATGGATGCAACATCTTCAGGAGGGCATCGAAGAAACGGAGGGTAGCATCGTAGCTCTTCTGGTCGATAGGCTGGCCGTAAGCTGGCTTCACCATCTCCAGGTACCAAGATGAGAACTCATCCCAGAACAGCTTATATACAGTCATCAATGCCTCAGAGATACGGTAGTCCTTAAACTGCTTCTGCATCTCCTCGTTCACCTCCTTGAGCTTGGCGTCAAACCACTTCACGGCGATTTCTGCACTCTTAGGCTGCTCGATATCTGCAGTCTCCCAACCCTTCACGAGGCGGAAGGCGTTCCAGATCTTATTGTTGAAGTTACGTCCCTGCTCGCAGAGGCTCTCGTCGAAGAGGATGTCGTTGCCTGCAGGAGCGCTGAGCATCATACCCATACGAACACCGTCGGCACCAAACTTGTCAATCAGAACCAGTGGGTCTGGTGAGTTACCGAGACTCTTGCTCATCTTGCGGCCCAGCTTGTCGCGTACGATACCTGTGAAATATACGTGCTTGAATGGCATCTTGCCACGATACTCGTAGCCAGCCATGATCATACGTGCTACCCAGAAGAAGATGATATCCGGACCAGTTACGAGGTCGGAAGTAGGGTAGTAGTAGTTAATCTCCTCGTTGTCAGGATGCTCGATGCCATCAAACAGAGAGATAGGCCACAACCATGAAGAGAACCAGGTGTCGAGGCAGTCGCTCTCCTGCTCAAGATCCTCAGCCTTGATGTTGGCATTCTTCTCCTGAGCGAGTTTCAGAGCCTCCTCTGCAGTCTCAGCTACCACGAAATCCTTCTTGCCGGCATTATCGAAGTAGTAGGCAGGGATGCGGTGACCCCACCAGAGCTGACGGCTGATACACCAGTCCTTGATGTTCTCCAACCAGTGGCGATAGGTGTTCTTGTACTTCTTAGGATAGAACTCGATATCATCGTCCATTACTGGAGGAAGGGCGATGTCGGCAAAGTGCTGCATCTTGAGGAACCACTGTGTAGAGAGCTTTGGCTCGATAGGCACATTGGTACGCTCAGAGAAGCCCACCTTATTATTATAGTCCTCAATCTTCTCCATCAGACCGGCGTTCTGAAGGTCGATGGAAATCTGCTTGCGCACGTCCATGCGGTCCATACCTACATAGAGACCTGCTGCCTCGCTGATAGTACCATTGTCGTTGAAGATGTCGATGGTTTCCAAACCGTGCTTCAAACCGAGTGCGTGGTCGTTGATATCGTGAGCTGGAGTTACCTTCAAGCAACCAGTACCGAACTCGATATCTACGTATGTATCCTCGATGACAGGAATCTCGCGGTTTACGAGAGGCACGATAACGTGCTTACCCTTCAGCCAGGTATTCTTCTTATCCTCTGGGTTGATACACATGGCAGAGTCACCCATGATAGTCTCAGGACGGGTGGTTGCTACTACTGCATAGTAACCCTTCTCATCCTTGTGTATCACGTTCTCCTCATCCACCTGCTGGCAGTCCTGCTCTACTACGTAATACTTCAAGTGGTAGAGCTTAGAGTGCTCGTCCTTGTAGATAACCTCCTCGTCAGAGAGCGCAGTCTGAGCCTTAGGATCCCAGTTAACCATGCGCACGCCACGATAGATGAGTCCCTTCTTGTAAAGGTCGCAGAATACGTGGATGACGGCACGAGAGCGGGTCTCGTCCATGGTGAATGCTGTGCGGTCCCAATCGCAGCTGGCACCGAGTTTGCGGAGCTGCTTGAGGATGATGCCACCATGCTCGTGAGTCCAGTCCCAAGCGTGCTTGAGGAACTCCTCGCGGGTAAGGTCGGTCTTCTTGATGCCCTGCTGAGCGAGGCGGTTAACCACCTTAGCCTCGGTAGCGATACTGGCATGGTCGGTACCTGGTACCCAACATGCGTTCTTGCCCTCCATGCGAGCACGGCGAACGAGAATATCCTGGATAGTATTGTTGAGCATGTGCCCCATGTGGAGCACACCTGTTACGTTTGGTGGAGGGATAACCACTGTATAAGGTTCACGACCATCTGGCTTAGAGCTGAAAAGCTTGTTGTCGAGCCAGTACTGATACCATTTACTTTCCACTGCTTGTGGATCGTATTTACTTGCTAATTCCATTGTTTATATCTAATTTTTATTCTTTTTCTTTCTTTTTCTTTAAAAAACGGTGCAAAGATACTAATTTTTGGGCGAAAAATACTATCTTTGCATCAAAATTATTAATTTTTGCACAAAACGATGGTTAGTAATACAGGAAAAGGACATACGAAAGAAGAAAAACTGGCGGCGTTCAGCCGCTTGCTAGATGTGCAGGACCGTTTGCGCCTGCAGTGTCCATGGGATAAAAAGCAGACATTCGAGAGTCTTCGTCCGAATACGATCGAGGAGACTTTCGAGCTTTGTGACGCCTTGATGAAGCGCGATTACAAGGATATCAAGAAGGAGTTGGGCGATGTGTTGGAACACGTGATGTTCTATAGCATCATCGGCAGAGAAGATGGCGAGTTCGATATTTGCGATGTTTGCAATCAGGAGGCAGATAAATTGATGTTCCGCCATCCTTTCATCAACTGGAAGGAAGAGGGAAATTGGACGGTTTCGAATCCTGATATGTATATCAACGATGAGGGACAGGTGGTATATAGAGAGTCTGAAGAAGCAGAAACCGGGAAGGCTGGAACTGCCAGTTCGGAAGAAACCTTGGCTCTTGGCGCCAGCAAGCCGAAAACTGCTACTTCTGTTGAGAAAACCTGGGAACAGATCAAGCAGCAGGAGAAGGATGGAAATGAGCGGGTGTTGAGCGGTGTCCCTAATTCTCTTCCGTCTCTTATCAAGGCTTATCGCATTCAGGACAAGGCTAGAAATGTAGGCTTCGACTGGAAAGAAAAAGAAGATGTGTGGGATAAAGTGCAGGAGGAGCTGGAAGAACTCAAGGTGGAACTGGCTAAAGGCGACAAAGAGAATTCTACCCAGGAATTGGGCGATTTCATCTTCTCAGTAATCAATGCAGCCCGTCTCTATAAACTCAATCCGGATAATGCGCTGGAGAAAACCAACCAGAAGTTTATCCGCCGTTTCAACTACGTAGAAGATCATAGCTTAAAGCAAGGCAAAAACTTGAAAGATATGAGCTTAGAAGAAATGGATAAACTATGGGATGAAGCAAAACTTCAGGAGAAAAAGGATGATAAATAACGGTGAATCAGATAATCTTATCGACTCATCAATATAATAATAAAAACTAAAGTGTTATGAAGAAATTAGTTTATGTAACAATAGCTTTGGTGGCGCTTTTCGCAGCCAACAGTTGTAAGAACAAAAATAATGTTCCTGTTATCAGTGCAGCAGATTCGGTAGAGGTAGAGGATGCAATGAACGATTCTACCATCTATGGTGTATGCGGTGAGGGAACCTCTATGCATAGCCTGGAGCTGATTTCTGATGAAGGTGACACCCTTTCGGTGTTTATTGACGATGAGAATCCTGATGTTGTTCAGGGAGGATTGCTGGCTGGCGACCGTATTGCTCTTATCGGTTATAAGGCAGAGGATGGAGAGATGATGGCCCAGAAGATTATCAATCTGACATCCCTCTTGGGCAAATGGACTTCTCTGGATAAGAATTTTGACATCTTGGAAGGTGGAGAAGTGAAGAACAATGTGAAAGCAGAAACTAATCCTTGGACTAGCTGGAAGATACTCAATGGTAAACTTTTGCTGAATAAGGATACTTTTGCTATTGACAAGTTGGGTTCTGACAGTCTTATGTTGGAGAATACTCAGGGTATCTTTGTTTTCAAGCGCCAAGAGTAAGGTCATCATGTTGAACCTGTAATTTATGATTTAGTTTTGGAACCATTTAAAGTACATATATTGGGGTGTGGCAGTGCTTTGCCCACCCTTCAGCATAGTGCCTCGGCCCAGATTATTGAGATGCGTGGCAAATGCTTTATGATGGATTGTGGCGAGGGTGCCCAGATGCAGTTCCGTCGCACTCATGTTCACTTTGCTAAGATAAATGCTATCTTTATTTCGCATCTTCATGGTGACCATTGCTTTGGCTTGCTGGGACTTCTTTCTACCTTAGGTATGCTGGGCAGAACGGCTAAGTTAAAAGTTTATGCACCAGAAAGTTACGGAGATTTATTTAAGCGTCAGATTGATTTCTTTATGCAGGGAATGGAATATGAAATCGAATTTGTTCCTGTAGATACCGAGAAGGCGCAAGTAGTATATGAAGATCATTCTGTAACCGTAGAAACCGTTCCTCTGCAGCATCGTGTGCCTTGTTGTGGTTACATTTTCAGAGAGAAACCGACATTGCCTCATATCCGTCGTGATATGATAGATTATTACGAGATTCCTGTAAGCCAGATTAATAACATCAAGAATGGAGCTGACTGGACAACGAAGGAGGGGGATGTAATACCTAATGCCAGATTGGTAATGCCTGCCACTACTCCCCGCAGTTATGCTTATTGCAGTGATACCCGGTTTGTTCCGGGGTTGGCAGAAAAGGTAAAGGGAGTTACGGTGCTTTATCATGAGAGCACCTATACTTCGGAGAATGAGGACAGGGCTAAACTCTATTATCACAGTACGGCTCGACAGGCTGCAACTATAGCCAGAAATGCGGGTGTAGGCAAACTTCTTCTGGGACATTATAGTGCAAGATATAATAATGAAGAGGTTTTGTTGAATGAAGCTAAAGAGGTGTTTACGGAAAGTTATCTTACTCAAGAAGGTAAGGTGTTCTCTATAGAATAATGTGAAAATATAAAAAAA
>JAJXBQ010000179.1:0-6801 GCA_021640525.1 Segatella copri | reverse complement strand
ATTTAACACTTAACATTTAACACTTAACATTTTTAAAAAGATGGGAAATAATAAAAGTCAATTAGTGGTTGCGGCTATCGAGAACGGTACCGTAATCGACCATATACCAGCCGAAAAGACCTACCAGGTAGTAAATCTGCTCCAGTTGGAGAAGATGGAGACTCCTGTTACTATCGGCTATAACCTGCCAAGCAAGAAGATTGGCAAGAAGGGCATCATCAAGGTTGCCAACAAGTATTTTACCGATGAGGAAATCAACCGACTCTCTGTCGTTGCGCCTAACATCGGACTGAGTATCATCAAAGACTACGAAATTGTAGAGAAGAAGACCGTCAAGACTCCTGATACGCTGAAGGGCATCGTAAAGTGCAACAACCCTAAGTGCATCACCAACAACGAGCCTATGCAGACCCTCTTCCATACCGTAGACAAAGTGCTCGGTATCGTACGTTGCCACTACTGCGACAAAGAGCAGCAATTGGGCAAAGTAGAGCTCTGCAAGTAATAAAAACAGGTAGTTTATAACAAAAAGTAAGCAATACCACTCAAAATGTTACGATTTATTTGGTAGTTTGAGAGATATTGCTTATTTTTGCATCCGATTTCATTAAACATCAACCATAAAAAGTAAAGGGAAATGGTAAAAGATCAAGAGATTTTCGACTTAATCGAAAGAGAACATCAGCGCCAGCTGAAGGGTATGGAGCTTATCGCTTCTGAGAATTTCGTGAGTGACGAGGTGATGAACGCTATGGGTTCTTACCTTACTAACAAGTATGCCGAGGGTCTGCCAGGCAAGCGTTATTATGGTGGATGCCAGATAGTAGACATCGTAGAGAACCTCGCCATCGAGCGTGTAAAGAAGGTGTTCGGTGCTGAGTATGCCAACGTACAGCCTCACTCTGGTGCGCAGGCCAACGCTG
Source organism: Segatella copri (assembly GCA_021640525.1). Lineage (GTDB taxonomy): Bacteria > Bacteroidota > Bacteroidia > Bacteroidales > Bacteroidaceae > Prevotella > Prevotella copri_S. The sequence continues at coordinate 5,878 of JAJXBQ010000179.1, read as the reverse complement.
CTGTTCTGCTTGCCGTATTGAAGCCAGGTGATACCTTCATGGGTTTGAACCTCGACCACGGCGGCCACCTCTCTCATGGTAGCCACGTCAATACATCCGGTATCCTCTACAACCCTATCGGCTACAACCTGAACAAGGAGACAGGCCGTGTAGACTACGACGAGATGGAGAAACTGGCTCTTGAGCACAAACCAAAACTGATTATCGGTGGTGGTAGCGCTTATAGCCGCGAGTGGGATTATGCCCGCATGCGCAAGATTGCCGATGAGGTAGGCGCTCTCCTCATGATCGATATGGCTCACCCTGCAGGTCTGATTGCAGCCGGTCTGCTCGACAACCCATTGAAGTATGCGCACATCGTTACTTCTACTACTCACAAGACCCTCCGTGGTCCTCGTGGCGGTATCATCTTGATGGGCAAGGATTTTGACAACCCATGGGGCTTGACTACCAAGAAGGGCGAGGTTAAGAAGATGAGCATGCTCTTGAATTCTGCCGTATTCCCAGGTGAGCAGGGTGGCCCACTAGAGCACGTCATCGCTGCCAAGGCAGTAGCCTTCCATGAGAATCTGCAGCCTTCATGGAAGGAGTATGCTACTCAGGTAAAGAAGAATGCTGCCGTACTCGCAGATGACCTCATCGGTCGTGGATTCGGTATCGTGAGCGGTGGTACAGACAACCATTCTATGCTCGTAGACCTCCGAAGTAAATATCCAGATCTTACAGGTAAAGTAGCTGAGAATGCGCTGGTTGCAGCCGACATCACAGTCAACAAGAACATGGTTCCATTCGACAGCCGTTCTGCCTTCCAGACATCAGGTATCCGCCTGGGTACAGCAGCCATGACCACACGTGGCGCCAAGGAAGATATGATGCACCTCATTGCCGAACTCATCGAAGAGGTTCTGAATGCTCCTGAGGACGAGAAGGTCATTGCCCGCGTTCGCGAAAAGGTGAATGCTACAATGAAGGATTACCCTCTCTTTGCATACTAATCGTTACGGATAAATATAATTACAAACTGCGGGCCTTCCGTCCGCAGTTTTTTGTTTCATTTAATAAATAATAAAGAAAAGAAAAAATTTATGAAAAAGATGAAAAGCCTACTGCTCATGGCACTTGCGTTGCTCCCTGCGAGCAAAACTTTAGCACAGACCAACGCCCAAGTTTTCTACGACTTCGGCAGTGACCGCAAGTTTGTTACCCTCACACTCGAAATGTTCAAACAGGACAAATGGGGTAGCACCTATTTCTTTGTAGACCACGACTTCAACCTCGATCAGATGACAAACACTGATACAGGCAAGAAGTACGAGCACAACATGTCACAGGGTGGAACCTATACCGAGATTTCGCGTGCCCTCAACTTCTGGCAGAACACGAAGTTGAAGAACCTGAGCCTCCACGTAGAGTACAACGGCGGTATCTACAAGGACTACCCTATCAACAATGCCTGGCTCTTCGGTGTGGAGTACTTCATGCACGACAAGAGTTTCAAGAACACCTTGACACTCCAGGCACTCTACAAGACTATCTGCAAGACCGACCAGAACGTGCCAATGCAGTTTACTGCTGTTTGGGGATGCAAAGACATCTTTGGATTAAAGGGATTGAACTTTAGCGGTTTCGCAGATTTTTGGTGGGAGGACCACAGTTCTTTCAAGGATAAGGATGGCAACCTGAAGCTCGACAAGGATGGCAACATCGATTACAAAGCTGAGCACACCGTCTTCACTACTGAGCCACAGCTCTGGTACAATGTAGGCCAGCACTTCGGCTGCGAGAACCTGAGCGTAGGTAGCGAGGTAGAAATCAGCCACAACTTCGGCAGCAATGCCGGCTGGATGGTTCGCCCTTGCCTCGGTGTAAAGTGGGACTTCTAATTACGAATTTCTTAGCTGCGGAAAATTTTCAAAAATTCATTTTAAAAATTTTCCGCACTAATTCTTAACCACTTTATTTTCTGTTTTTCAACAACTTACGTTACTTTCTTACTGTCAATCCACCATCAGAAATTCCTCCGATTCCACCTTTTTTCTTATTGTACTGACGGGTTACACCGCTCAAGTTAACTCCGCCAACGCCCTCGGATGTAGCGTTTACACTCTGGCAGTCAACTTTGGCTTTCACGCTGCCCACGCCGTCGTTCTTGATAATCAGACTGCCGCCCTTAAACATTCCCAGATTAACAGAGCCTACGCCCTCATTATCTAGTTTCACACTTCCCATCTCAATCTTAGAGATTTTCACCGAGCCTACGCCTTCGTTATCAATGTTCATATCATCTCCAGCCACATCATCGATATTTACCGAGCCAACACCCTCGTTGGTTACCTCCAGTTTGTTGGCAAGAATCTTCCCAATTTTAACAGAGCCTACACCCTCGTTATCGATTTTCAGGCGGTCGCTATTAATCGTCTTGGCATAGAATGAACCCACGCCTTCCTGTGCAATCTTCACCAGGTCAGGACTGGTGATATAAATCTTGAGCCTATTCTTTTCAGAGTTACACGCGGCAGGCACCTTGACCTTTCCGTTGAGTCCGATCTTCACCTCGCCGTCACGATAAACCACCTTGAGTTTCTCCTTGAGCTTCTGCAGGAACTCAGCATCCTTGATGGCAGAGTAATCCAATCGAACGCTGCATTCATCGCCATTGTTCTGGGTATAATAAACGCTGGCAATCACATCCACGTCGATAGCCTTGAAAGGCTTCTCGGTCAAATCACCCTGCGTAAAGTTGAGACTTCCCTTCATTTCACTGGCAGAAGATCCCATACTGCAAGAACTCAAGCCCATTGGGGCAAAGAATAAAGCGGCAGCCACCGCCCAAATACCAAATTTCTTCATCTTCATATCTAATTTTATGTTTCTAAATAATTGATAAACCGAATACCTTTCTGTTTCGGAAATCTGATGGTTAGACGTAAGAAGATACATAAAGGTTGCAGGATAAGAGAAAAAATGCAGAAAAAAAAAGTGCAACAGAAAGCTGTTCTCACAGGAACAGTCTCCTGTTCTTACTGAAATAGCCTTCGTTAGTCACTGAAATAATATTCGTTGACTATTGAAGTAAGCCTCACTCCATTTTCAAGCAAGCAACACGCCATAACATTAAGGTATTCAAGGAAAAGGCACAAATTCTACAAGGCGTTCCAATAGATTTATTTTTCTCTATCCCCCAATGCAAAAAATTGCCTAAAAATTTGGAAGTTACAAATTTTCAGCGTATCTTTGCAGAAGATTGTACGGCGCTCGGCAATTCGAAAGCAAGCTTTCATTGCACTCACTGACATAATCTTTGCAAAAGTATTAATTTAAATGAATCGCGTATGAAACAGGTAGAAGAAAGATACATCAGCTTGCTGACCGACTTCGGTTTCAAGCGAATTTTTGGAACGGCAATGAATAAGGAATTACTCATTTGCTTCCTCAACAGCTTGTTTAATGGCAGACAGGTTGTGAAGGACGTGTCGTATCTGAACCCGGAGCACGTGGGAGATGTATATACCGACCGCAGAGCCATTTTTGATGTATATTGCGAAGGCGAAAACGGCGAGAAGTTCATCGTAGAAATGCAGAATGCGTACCAGACGTATTTCAAGGATCGCGCCCTTTTCTACTCTACTTTCCCGATTCGCGAACAGGCACCCAAGGGAAATGAATGGGATTTCAAACTCAATCATATCTATACCGTTGCCCTGCTCAACTTCAACATGAACGAGGATGCTTTCGACAAGGAGAAAATCCGCCATCATGTGCAGTTATGCGACACAGCTACCCACAAAGTATTTTACGACAAACTCGAATATATCTATGTAGAGATTTCTAAGTTCAACAAACACCTGGAAGAACTGGATACGCTCTACGAGAAGTGGCTCTATGCACTGAAGAACCTCTATAAGCTTACCCAGCGCCCTAAAGAGCTGTGCGACAAAGTCTTCGACCGTCTCTTCGAGGAAGCCGAGATAGCCAAGTTCACTCCGCAGGAAATGAGGGAGTACGAAACCAGCAAGATGGCATATCGCGACATCAAGAATTCCGTAGACACCGCCAAGCGTGAAGGTATAGCCGAAGGCAAGGAAGAAAGAAGTCTTGAGATTGCCAGAAAGATGCTGGCAAAGGGCATAGATGAAGCGACGGTAAAGGAAATAACCGGGCTGTCGGCGGAACATATACTGCAGCTAAAAGCAGAAATATAGATTACTTACTGAACTTTCGCATGTGGTTCAAGTACGGGCTGAAGGCCCAAAAGCTCCTAGCCCAGGGCATCGCCCTGGGTATAATAGCAATCAGCAAGGCGCCCTGTAAGGGCAAAAGCTTTGTTATTACCTGATACTTGAAAGCTTTTGCCCTTACAGGGCGACAGGCTTGCGTCCTTGATTACCCAGGGCGCTGCCCTGGGCTAGGAGCTTCTGCCCTTTCAGGGCGAGTGGAGCCAACTTGCGAAAATTCAGTAACGGAAAATTTGCAGCAGGCTTTAAAATATTAGAATTATGATTTCAGAAAAAGAATTAAATAGCTATCGGCTGACAAGCATGGAAGAGCCAACAGATGAAATGCTGGCTCAGATTATGCATGAGGCAGCCGAAATATACAGAGAAGAGCACGAAGATACAAAGAAAAAAGTAATAAACATGATAAGAGAAGCTTCCAACCAAGCTGCTCATAAATATCAAACCCTATATGGCAAATAATACACATAAACCCGTTTTAATAATTATTGCCGGTCCTAATGGTTCAGGGAAGACAACAATCACCTCCCGCATTCTTCAACATGAATGGCTAGAAGACTCGCTCTACATTAACCCCGACAATGTAGCCCAAAATATTTTTGGCGATTGGAACAATCAAGATGCAGTTTTAAAAGCAGCTCAATATTGCCAAGCACAAAGAGAAGAATGCCTTCAAAATAAGCACAGCATGATTTTCGAGACCGTTATGTCAACAGAAGAAAAAATCGATTTCATACACCGAGCTAAGGAGCAAGGATTCTTCATTCGGCTTTTTTTCGTAAGCACCTCTTCACCAACAATTAATGCATCTCGTATTGCTGCAAGAGTATTAAAAGGTGGACACGATGTACCCATCAAAAAAATTATAAGTCGATATTTCAAATCAATAGGTAACTGCAAGCTAGCCGCTTCTTTAGCCGACCGCACATACGTATATGACAACTCAAAAGACGGTGTAGAAGCTCAACTTCTTTTCAGAATGACAGAAGGTAAAATATTTAAGGAATACGTGAAGGAGATTCCGGAATGGGCTATAGGCATTGCCAACAAAGAAGAATAGACTAGAAAGGTTTCTCGCCGACAAAAGCATCGCATTACCTTTGCTTTACTGAACTTTCGCATGTGGCTTAAGTACGGGCTGAAAGCCCAAAAGCTCCAAGAAGCAGCACGCTCTAAAAGGGCAGAAATAAGACTATCCCTGCTTTTGCCCCACACGCCCTGAAAGGGCAGAAGCCCCTAGCCCAGGGCATCGCCCTGGGTAATTACGGACGCAAACCTGTCGCCCTGTAAGGGCAAAAGCTTTAAAACTCCAGGCAAAACATAAGGCTTTTGCCCTTTCAGGGCGACTGGCTTGCACACATTATACCCAGGGCGATGCCCTGGGCTAGGAGCTTTTGGGCCTTCAGCCCGTTCTTGAACCACATGCGAAAGTTCAGCAAATAATTGATAAACCGAATACCGTTCTGTTTCGGAAATCTTTGTTTTCCTGGTTTACTGAACGACCGTAGAGAGTGATAATTTCTTTAACTTCCCTTAACTTTCCCAGATACGAAAGTTCAATCAAATATGCGAAACTTCAAATTTTCTACGTTAATATTTGTTTAAAAATCAGTCCTTTTTCGGTATCGTTAACTTCTTTTATC
>JAJXBQ010000007.1:6953-30074 GCA_021640525.1 Segatella copri | reverse complement strand
AAATATATAGAATATAAAACAGAAACAGGATATGAAGTTACAAGAATTACTCAAAAACATCGAGCCGGTTCAGATAATCGGCGATGCTGATGTAGAGGTTACGGGAGTAAACATCGACTCTCGCAAGATTAAGGAAGGTCATCTCTTCGTTGCCATGAAGGGAACGCAGGTTGACGGTCACAAGTTTATTCCAAAGGCATTGGAACTGGGCGCAAAGTCGGTTTTGTGCGAAGACATGCCTGAAGAGAAAGTTGAGGGCGTAACTTACATTCAGGTCGCTTCGACCGAGGATGCTGTCGGCAAGGTAGCAACCCTCTTCTACGGCGACCCTTCAAGAAAGCTCAAACTGGTAGGCGTAACAGGTACCAATGGTAAGACCACCATTGCCACCTTATTATATAATATGTTCCGCAAGTTCGGCCATAAGTGTGGCTTGCTCTCTACCGTCTGCAACTACATTGAGGACGAGGCTATCCCTGCCGACCATACCACCCCAGACCCTATCGAGCTGAACATGCTCCTGGGCAAGATGGTAGAGGCTGGTTGCGAGTATGCCTTCATGGAGTGCTCTTCTCACGCCATCGCACAGAAGCGTATCGGAGGCCTACAGTTTGCCGGAGGCTTGTTCACCAACCTGACCCGCGATCATCTCGATTATCACAAGACATTCGAGAACTACCGTAACGCCAAGAAGGCTTTCTTCGACGGACTGCCTAAGACTGCCTTTGCCATTACCAATGCCGACGACAAGAACGGCATGATCATGGTACAGAACACCAAGGCTACCGTGAAAACCTACTCTACCCGCAGCATGGCAGACTTCAGAGCCAGGATTCTGGAGTGTCACTTCGGCGGCATGTATTTGGAGATTGACGGCAGAGAAGTGGGCGTACAGTTCATCGGTAAGTTCAACGTGAGCAACCTGCTCGCCGTATATGGTGCAGCCATTATGCTCGGCAAGAAGCCAGAGGATGTACTCGTAGTGATGAGTACCCTTCACAGCGTAAGCGGAAGACTGGAACCAATCCAGTCGCCAGAAGGTTATACCGCCATTGTTGACTATGCCCATACACCAGATGCACTGGAGAACGTATTGAACGCCATCCACGAAGTGCTCGAAGGCAAGGGCGGAGAAGTCATCACCGTTTGCGGTGCCGGTGGCAACCGTGACAAGGGCAAGCGCCCATTGATGGCACAGGAGGCTGTAAAACAGAGCGATAAGGTAATTATCACCAGCGACAACCCACGTTTCGAAGAGCCACAGGACATCATCAACGACATGCTTGCCGGACTCAATGCCCAGCAGATGAAGAAGGTAATCAGCATCGTAGACCGCAAGGAAGCCATCCGCACAGCCTGCATGCTGGCAAAGAAGGGCGACGTGATTCTCGTAGCCGGTAAGGGACACGAAGATTACCAGGAGATCAAGGGCGTAAAGCACCACTTTGACGATAAGGAGGTGATTCGCGACATCTTCGGAATTTCACAGAAGTAAAATCAATTAAGAAAAGAAAGAAAAATGTTATACTATCTCTTTAGATTTCTGGAGCAGTGGGGCATCACAGGTTCTCACATGTGGGGCTACATCTCATTCCGTGCCCTGCTTGCGCTGATTTTATCATTGGTAATCTCTGCCTGGTTCGGCGAGAAATTCATCAAGTATCTCAAGAGCAAGCAAATTACAGAGACACAGCGCGATGCCAGCATCGACCCGTTCGGTGTCAAGAAGATTGGCGTTCCTTCTATGGGTGGTGTCATCATCATCCTGGCTATCCTCGTACCGGTACTGTTACTCGGACGTTTGCGCAACATCTATCTGATCCTGATGATCATCACCACCGTATGGCTCGGCTTTCTCGGTGGAATGGACGACTTCATCAAGATATTCAAGCGCGACAAGGAGGGATTGAAGGGCAAATATAAGATTATAGGACAGATTGGCATCGGCCTGATCGTGGGACTGGTACTCTGGTCTTCACCTGATGTAAAGATGAACGAGAACCTCGCCATCGAACAACAGGGACAGGAAACGGTGGTAAAGCATCGTACGGAAGCAAGAAAATCACTGAAGACCACCATCCCATTCGTCAAGGGACACAACCTCGACTATTCCAGCATCACCAGTTTCTGCGGTAAGTACAAGGTAGCAGCAGGCTGGATTCTCTTCGTCATCATGACCATCTTCGTTGTAACAGCCGTATCAAACGGTGCCAACCTCAACGATGGTATGGACGGGATGTGTGCCGGAAACTCCGCCATCATAGGTGTGGCGCTAGGCATACTTGCGTATGTGTCGTCGCACATCGAGTTTGCCGCCTACCTCAATATCATGTATATTCCTGGTTCTGAGGAACTGGTAGTATTCTTCTGTGCCTTCATCGGAGCCCTCATCGGTTTCCTCTGGTACAACGCCTACCCTGCCCAGGTATTCATGGGCGATACGGGTTCGCTGACCATCGGCGGTATCATCGCAGTAGGTGCCATCATCATCCACAAGGAGCTGATGCTGCCTATCCTCTGCGGTATTTTCTTCGTAGAAAGCCTCAGCGTGATGATGCAGGTTTACTATTACAAGATAGGAAAGCGGAGAGGTGTGAAGCAGCGTATCTTCAAGCGCACACCTATCCACGACAACTTCCGCACACAGGACAGTCAGCTGGATCCTGACTGCAAGTATCTGTGGAAGAAGCCTCGCAACTGCTTCCATGAATCAAAGATTACCATCCGTTTCTGGATTGTAACCATCATTCTGGCAGCATTGACCATCATCACATTGAAGATCAGATAAAATACAGGCTCTTATCAGCCCGACAAGTATAGAGAATAAGACAATGAGCAAAATTGTAATTTTAGGAGCTGGCGAAAGTGGCGCAGGTGCAGCCGTGCTGGCAAAGAAAGAGGGATTCGAGGTCTTTGTTTCAGACATGTCAAAGATCAAGGATAACTACAAGAAGTTGATGGATGACCACAACATCGAATGGGAAGAAGGTCACCATACAGAAGAAAAGATTTTAGATGCAGATGAAGTCATCAAGAGTCCGGGTATTCCTAAGGAAGCACCTATGATACAGAAACTGATGGCTAAGGGTACACCTATCATCAGCGAAATAGAATTTGCGGGCAGATATACTGATGCCAAGATGATCTGTATCACGGGAAGTAACGGTAAGACAACCACTACCTCGCTGATTTACCACATCATCAAGTCGGCTGGCTATGATGTAGGTCTGGCAGGCAACATCGGAAAGAGTCTGGCCCTTCAGGTGGCTGAAACTCCTCATAAGTACTACGTTATCGAGCTGAGCAGTTTCCAACTCGACAATATGTATGAGTTCCGTGCCAATGTGGCCATCCTGCTCAACATCACTCCTGACCATCTGGACCGCTATGAGTTTAAGATGCAGAACTATACCGATGCCAAGATGCGCATCACCCAGAACCAGACAGAAGAAGACTGCTTCATCTTCTGGAACGATGATCCTATCGTTACAAAGGAGCTGGCTAAGTACAACCTCAAGTCACATCTCTGCCCATTCTCTGAGTTCAAGGAGGAGGGTTGTGTTGGCTTTATCGAAGACGGCAAATACAAGCTCAACTTCCCTTCAGACTTCGAAATGCCACAGGCAGACATGAGTCTAAGCGGCAAGCATAACATTTATAACAGTCTGGCTGCAGGTCTGGCATGCAACATCGTAGGCATCAACCACGAGACCCTGCACAAAGGCTTGAGCGACTTCCCTGGTGTAGAGCACCGTCTGGAGAAAGTGGGCAAGTTCCAGGGCGTTTACTATGTGAACGATTCAAAGGCTACCAACGTAGATGCCTGCTGGTATGCGCTGGAGAGTATGACCACCCCTACCATCCTCATCATCGGCGGTAAGGATAAGGGAAATGACTATAACCAGATCAAGGACCTGGTAAAAGAGAAATGTGCTGGTATTGTATATCTCGGAGCCGACAACCAGAAGTTGCACGACAACTTTGACGCACTCGGCATCCCTGTACGCGACACTCACAGCATGAAGGATTGCGTGGCAGCCTGCCAGGAATTGGCAAAGCCGGGCGATACCGTACTCCTCAGCCCATGCTGCGCAAGTTTCGACCTCTTCAAGAACATGGAAGATAGAGGCGAACAGTTTAAGGCGCTGGCAAGAGCTATCGGAGAATAACAGTTTTCAACAAATAGAACAGATAGAACTATAAAGAAATGAATAACAAGAGCATTGGTAATATTTTCAAGGGAGACAAGGTGATCTGGATGGTCTTCTTCTTTCTCTGTATGATAAGCATCGTGGAGGTATATTCTGCCTCCAGCTCCTTGTCGTACAAGACAGGAAACTACATGGCACCTGTCATCCGCCACATCTTGCTCTTGGGAGGCGGTCTGTTCACCATAATTTGCATGCTCAAGGTGAAATGCAAGTACTTCAAGATTGTTACCCCCGTCGTGATGGGCATCTCATTACTGTTGCTCGTTCTGGTCTTGGCTACCGGTCAATCTACCAACGGAGCCTCCCGATGGTTCTCTCTGATGGGCATACAGTTCCAGCCTTCTGAGATAGCGAAGGGAGCGGTAGTACTGGCTGTTGCTCAGATTCTTAGTGCTATGCAAACAACTCAGGGAGCCAACAGGAAGGCTTTCAAGTTCATACTTGTAGCAACCGCTCCATTTGTAATTCTCATCGGACTGGAAAACTTATCCACAGCCATGCTCCTCAGTATCACAATCTTAGCCATGATGCTCATCGGACGAGTGCCGATGAACCAGATTGGCAAGCTGGTGGGACTGTGCATGATTGTCATCGTCACAGCCTTTGCTGGTATCATGATAGTAGGACAGGACAAGGGCGAAGAGGGCAATAAACCGGAAAATACGCTGACCGAGAAGGTTGAGCAGGAACAGAACAAGCCTAACATGGCAGAAAAGATGTTCCATAGAGCCGACACCTGGAAAGCCCGTATTGACAAGTTTATGAACTCAAAGCCTGTAGCCCCACAGGATGTCGATCTCGACAAAGATGCCCAAGTGGCACATGCCAATATCGCCATCGCCTCTTCCAACATCGTAGGCAAAGGGCCTGGAAACTCAGTAGAAAGAGACTTCCTCTCACAGGCGTTCTCAGACTTCATTTATGCCATCATCATCGAAGAGATGGGTATATGGGGAGCCGCACTGGTTGCATTCCTCTACATCATCCTCCTGTTCAGAGCTGGCAGAATAGCCAACAGGTGTGAGAACAATTTTCCAGCCTTCCTCTGCATGGGACTCGCCATCATGCTGGTTACCCAGGCACTCTTCAACATGGCAGTAGCAGTAGGTTTGGCTCCTGTTACAGGACAGCCACTACCACTCATCAGTAGAGGTGGTACATCTACCATCATCAACTGTCTGTACCTGGGCATCATCCTGAGTATCAGTAGAACAGCCAAGAAGAAAGAGATACCTCAAAATGAGCTCGACGACAGCAAAATGGTGGCTGCCTGACAAGAGTTTTATAAATTAAGGTGAAAAAATGGCAGAAAATGCCGTTAAATCGATATTTTTTTATACCTTTGCGTTATAAACATGAACGGATATGAATAATGAATTAAGAATTATCATAAGCGGAGGCGGCACAGGTGGTCACATCTTCCCTGCCGTATCCATTGCAAATGCCATCAAGGCGAAGCGCCCTGATGCTAAGATTTTGTTTGTAGGTGCACTCGGCAGAATGGAAATGCAGCGTGTACCTGCTGCGGGTTATGAGATCAAGGGCTTGCCTATCTGCGGCTTCGACAGAAAGCATCTGCTCAAGAACATCGCCGTACTCTTTAAGATATGGAAGAGCCAGCACATGGCAAAGAGCATCATCAAAAACTTCAAGCCTATGGCAGCTGTGGGCGTAGGTGGCTATGCTAGCGGTCCGACTCTCAATGTTTGTGCCAGCAAAGGAATACCTTGCCTCATCCAGGAGCAGAATTCATACGCTGGTGTAACCAATAAGCTCTTGGCCAAGAAGGCTGAAAAAATCTGTGTGGCTTACGAAGGAATGGAGCGTTTCTTCCCTGCAGACAAGATTATCATGACCGGTAATCCTGTTCGCCAGAATGTATTGGAAACTACCATCACTCAGGAAGAAGCACGCAAGCAATTCGGTCTCGACCCTGAAAAGAAGACCATCCTGCTCGTAGGTGGCAGCCTTGGCGCAAGAACCATCAACGAGAGTGTGCTCCAGCACCTCGACCTGGTGAAAGAAAGCGGCGTACAGTTTATCTGGCAAACAGGTAAATACTATAATGCTGCCATCATGGAGCAACTGAAAGGTCAGGAGCTGCCAATGCTCAAGGTTACTGATTTCATCAGCGACATGGGTGCAGCTTACAAGGCAGCCGACCTGGTTATCAGCCGCGCAGGTGCCAGCAGTATCAGCGAGTTCTGCCTCATCGGCAAACCGGTTATCCTGGTTCCAAGCCCTAATGTGGCAGAAGACCACCAGACCAAGAACGCCATGGCATTAGTCAACAAAGATGCTGCCATCTACGTAAAGGATGCCGATGCACCAGAGGTATTGCTCAAGAAAGCAGTTGACACGGTAAAAGACGAGGCTAAGCTTGCTTCGCTCTGTGAGAATATCAAGAAATTAGGATTAAAGAACTCTGCCGACGTCATCGCCGACGAAGTAATCAAATTAGCAACAAAGTAATGGAAATAAAAGATATTAAAGCAGTTTATTTTGTAGGAGCGGGCGGCATCGGAATGAGCGCCATCGCCAGATACTTCCTCAGCAAGAAGTTGGTTGTAGCCGGATATGACAAGACTCCATCCAATCTAACTCATGAGTTGGAGAAAGAGGGAATGCTTATCCACTATGAGGAAAATGTTAACCTCATACCAGAAGCCTGCAAGGACGCCAAGACAACATTGGTAGTCTACACACCGGCAATTCCTGCAGAACACAAGGAACTGGTTTTCTTCCATGAGAATGGCTTCACCATCGAGAAGCGAGCTCAGGTTCTGGGTACATTAACCCGTACACATAAGGGACTGTGCGTAGCGGGTACACACGGAAAGACATCAACATCTACCATGTGTGCTCACATCATGCACCAAAGCCATATTGACTGTAATGCCTTCCTGGGAGGTATCTCAAAGAACTATGGCACCAACTATATCCTCTCCGACAAGAGCGACTATGTTGTCATTGAAGCAGATGAGTTTGACCGCAGTTTCCACTGGTTGCGCCCATGGATGAGCGTCATCACAGCTACAGACCCAGACCATCTCGACATCTACGGCACCAAGGAGGCTTATCTGGAGAGTTTCCGTCACTATACAGAACTGATCCAACCGGGCGGTGCACTCATCATCCACAAAGGTCTGGAGATGAAGCAACACGTACAAGACGGTGTCAAGATATACGAATACAGCCAGGACGAGGGCGACTTCCACGCTGAGAACATCAAGATAGAGAATGGAGGTATCACCTTTGATTTCATCTCTCCTATCGAGAACGTAACGGGCGTAGAACTCGGACAGCCTGTGCCTATCAACATCACAAATGGTGTGGCAGCAATGGCAATGGCACAGTTGAATGGTTGTACAGCCGATGAACTCCGTAACGGCATGAAGACCTACGGAGGAGTTGACCGCCGTTTCGACTTTAAGATCAAGAATAACAAACTGGTATTCCTGTCTGATTATGCTCATCATCCAAAGGAGATATATCAGAGTGCTAAGAGTATCAGAGAGTTATACAAGGACCGTAAGATAACAGCCATTTTCCAGCCTCACTTGTATACTAGAACCCGCGATTTCTATAAAGATTTCGCCAACAGTTTGAGTCTCTTGGACGAGGTTATCCTCTGCGACATCTATCCAGCTCGCGAGCAGCCTATTCCAGGAGTAACCTCCAAGCTTATCTATGACAATCTGAAACCAGGTGTAGAAAAGAGCATGATTCACAAAGAAGACGTTCTTGACCTGGTAAAGAATCGAGACTTCGATGTTCTAGTTATCTTAGGAGCTGGCGATTTGGACAACTATGTTCCACAAATTACCAAAATACTTGAAGAGAAATAAATGCATATCAATTGGAAGAAAACCATCATCATCGCACTGGATTTAGTACTCGGTACTTATCTGGTATTCGCTTTCACCAGGTTTAACAAACCTGATGAAACGAAGTTGGTATGCACCAAGGTGAACATCAACATTCAAGATGAGATGACGAATGGCTTTCTGAATGCGAAGGAAATCAAGAAACGACTGGAAGCCAAGAAACTCTATCCACTGGGGGAACCGCTCAAAGAGGTGAACGCCCGCATGATAGAAGAAACCTTGAAGACCAGTCCTTTCGTCAAGACGGCAGAATGTTCAAAGACTCAGGATGGTCTTGTTGACATCTACCTCACCCAACGCATGCCAATCGTCAGAATCAAAAGCATCAGCAACGAGGACTATTATATTGATGACCACAATCAGATCATGCCCAACACGAACTATACATGCGACATTATCATCGCAACGGGCTACATCAACAAGTGGTATGCTAAAAAATACATCTCATTACTAAGCAAAGCGCTGATGACGAATGAACTCTGGCGAAACCAGATAGAACAGATCAATGTCCTGCCTGATAGAGGAATAGAACTGGTACCGCGAGTAGGCAACCACATTATATATATAGGTAACCTGCCAGAGACCAACCTCATCGACAAACGAGAGCAAGCCATCAACGATTTCGTCAACAAGAAGATGAATCGATTAGAGAAATTCTATAAGTATGGACTCTCACAAGCTGGCTGGAACAAGTATTCGTATATCAATATCGAATTCGACAACCAGATCATATGTAAAAAGCATCAAAATAGCTAATTAGAAAATAGAAACAGATTAAGATAACATATAAGAACTATGCCAAAGGAATTTATTGTAGCTATCGAACTTGGCTCATCTAAGATGACAGGTATAGCAGGTCAGAAGAATTTGGACGGCAGCATCACCGTACTTGCCACCGTAGAGGAAGATTCATCTTCTTGCATCAGAAAGGGTGTAATCTATAACATTGACAAAACCTGCCAATGCTTGACCAACATCATCAAGAAGTTGAAGAATATACTGAAACAGGATATTACCCAGGTCTATGTAGGCGTGGGCGGTCGCTCTATACGCAGTATCAAGAACGTCATTGTCAAGGATCTCCCAGGTAACACCATCATCTCACAAGAGATGATCAATGAACTGATGGATATCAACCGCAACATGACCTATCCGGACCAGGAAATCCTGGATGCTGCAACTCAGGAATACAAGATAGACAACCAATACCAGATAGACCCTGTAGGAATACAGTGTAACCATCTGGAAGGTATCTTCCTGAATATACTTTGGCGCAAGAACTTCTATAACAATATCAATACCTGTTTTGAAAATGCTAACATTCCTATTGCAGAAATGTACCTGGCTCCTTTAGCTATGGCTGACAGCGTTTTGACAGACTCAGAAAAGCGTGCAGGCTGTATGCTTGTTGACTTGGGTGCCGATACAACAACCGTTTCTGTATATTATAAAGGTATACTTCGTCATCTCTCTGTCATCCCATTGGGCGGCGGCAACGTGACCAAAGACTTAACTTGTCTTCAGATTGAAGAGCCTGATGCTGAAAAGATGAAACTCAAGTATGCCAAGGCTTATACCGATATCAACAATATCGACCCGACCCTGAACTACCCTATTGACAAGGATAGAGTGGTTGAAAGCAAGAAGTTCATCGAAATCGTAGAAGCACGCGTAGAGGAAATCGTAGAAAACGCATGGTTCCAGATTCCTGTGGAATTCTCAGATAAGTTATTGGGTGGTATCATCCTTACAGGTGGCGGCAGCAACATGCCTGAAATCGATAAGGTTTTCAAGACACATACCCACATCGACAAAGTACGCATCGCCAAGTTTGTTTCTCAAACAGTCAACTCAAAGGATCCTAAGATTACCAATCACGATGGTACAATGAACACCGTATTGGGACTCCTGGCAAAGGGAGACATGAACTGTGCTGGTGATGAAATCGGCACTGATCTCTTCAGCAATTCTGCAGAAAAGCCAGTAGCAGCCGAGCAACACAAGGCTCCAAGAAACCCTAACGAGACTGCCGGCAAGGGCGTTGTTCTTACTGCGGCAGAAAAAGCGGCTGCTGACGAGGCTGCCCGCAAGCAAAAAGAACTGGAAGAAGCTGAGGCAAGACTTCTGGCAGAAAAAGAAGCCGAAGAAGAAGAAAAGAGACGCAAAGAAAACAGTCTCATCCATAAAATGATGAGAGGTTTCAAGAAGTTTGTGAAAGATACCATTTCTGAAGAAGAATAAGATGCCAAAGACCAGGCTATCAGAAAACAGATTTCACAACAGGTTAAATAAAAAATCAGATAGATAAACCCTATAAAGATTATACGACTATGCTAGATAATGGAAACGCTCCTCATATTCTTGACTTTGGGGAACCTGAAAAAGAAAATAGCATCATCAAGGTGATTGGTGTTGGTGGTGGCGGTGGAAATGCCGTCAACCACATGTACCGCGAAGGTATACACGATGTAACATTCGTACTCTGCAACACAGACAACCAGGCACTTAACGACTCACCTGTGCCTGTACACCTGCAGCTAGGCAAGGAAGGTCTGGGTGCAGGAAATAAACCTGCCAAGGCACGCCAGGCTGCCGAAGAGACTCTTGAAGATATCAAGAACATGCTCAACGATGGAACAAAAATGGCATTCATCACAGCGGGTATGGGTGGCGGTACCGGTACAGGTGCAGCACCTGTCATCGCCAGAGTAAGTAAGGAGTTAGGTATTCTTACCGTTGGTATCGTAACCATCCCATTCCGTTTTGAAGGTCCTAAGAAGATTGACCAGGCATTGGATGGTGTAGAGGAAATGTCGAAGCATGTAGATGCCTTACTGGTAATCAACAATGAACGTCTTCGCCAGATTTATCCAGACCTTGCCGTTCTCGATGCCTTCGGCAAAGCTGACGACACCTTGAGTGTAGCTGCCAAGAGTATCGCTGAAATCATTACCGTACATGGTCTCATCAACCTCGACTTCAATGATGTGAAGACCGTACTGAAAGATGGCGGTGTGGCTATCATGAGTACAGGTTACGGTGAGGGAGAAGGAAGAGTAAAGAAAGCGATAGAAGATGCCTTGAACTCACCACTCCTTAACGATAATGACGTATTCAACTCTAAGAAGATTCTGCTCAGCATCGCATTTGCAAGCGAGAAGAAAGATAATCCTGGCTTGACCATGGACGAGATGAATGATGTCAACGACTTTATGGAGAAATTCGGTGACGACTTCGAACTGAAATGGGGTCTTGCCATTGACCCTGAATTGGGAAGCCGCGTAAAGGTAACCGTTCTCGCAACAGGTTTCGGACTCGAAGATGTAGAGGGAATGAACCGCCACCTCAAGAAACATACTGAGGAAGAATCTCGCCGTCTCGCTGAAGAAGAGGAGAAACGTGCTGAAAGAGAAGACCGCCGCAAGCGCTATTATGGCAGCGATGGCAATACGACACAGTATAAGCGTCATCCACACATATTCCTGTTCCGCCAGGAAGATTTGGATAACGAGGATGTCATCCTTCAGGTAGAAAACACGCCTACCTATAAGCGTACCCGACAGACTCTGGAAGAAATCCGTAATATAGCTTCCGGTAATACAGAACCGAAAGAAGACAATAATGATGATGCTACAGTACAGGGCGTTATCAGTTTTGCCTAAACAGAGGACATAGCCAACGTCTGTTTCCCGTTTACATCAAGCAAGCGAGGAAACCTGAAAAGACTAAGCAAACAGTTCCTGAAGCACAGCAAAACTCTTCATTTCCGGGAAACCTGGCAAATGAAGTTTATAATACTCCAGTATCACCTCTACACACCTGTTTCGTTCCATACGAGACATTGTGTAGAGGTGCATTGTTTTATAGTCTAAACGGAACAAAGACACAAGCCGCATAGAATCTTCCTTATTTAAATAATGTACATGCGAAGGAACATGAGCTGCAAAACATCCATCTACCAAATCAAAATAATCGCCAGACATACCGCTCTCTATATTGGGCATAAAACCCAAATGAAAAGAGAGCTGAATCATAAAGACTATATGGAAATTGGCAATAGCACCTTTAGCCCGGTCTAACCATTCGATACTTTCCTGAATGAAAAGATAGAGCGCACCATTAGCCTGCTCATGACGGGTAGCATATGAAAGCAGTTCTGCCAAGAACATGGAAATGCCAAGTTTGTATGGAGAAAAAGGGATATCAGAGAATGGAATCTGAATCGAAACATCCCTAAGGCGCTGCAGATTTGACTTGGGCCGATAATCAAATTCTAAATTCAAGACCATGAGCGGTTGGAAAAGCTGCCGTTTCATCTTCCCCTTAGATGACTTAGGCACACGTACCATAAAGGAGAGTCTTCCCAACTTTTCGGTGAAGAAATCCACGATAAGTTGAGAGTCCCCATACTTGATGGTTTGCAATACGATAGCACTAGTTTTTATCTCCATTTTGCCTAATATTAGTGAAAAACAGGGCAAAAATACAAAAAAATGCGCATTTAGCGAAAATTTTCCATGAAAAATTTGCTAGATTCAAATAAAAGTAGTAACTTTGCACCCGCAAATAAGCAATGGTCCCTTCGTCTATCGGTTAGGACGAGAGATTTTCATTCTCTAAAGAGCAGTTCGACTCTGCTAGGGACTACAAACATTTAAGAAATAAAAAAAATAACATAAAGAAGATGGCAAATCACAAATCATCAATCAAGAGAATCCGTCAGGACAAGAAGAAGGCTTTGCACAATAAGTATTATGCAAAGACTATGCGCAATGCTGTCCGCAAGTTGCGCAACATGTCTGACAAGGAAGAGGCTGCAAAGCTCTATCCTACTGTTCAGAAGCTTTTAGACAAGTTGGCTAAGATCAACGTTATCCACGACAACAAGGCTGCAAACTTGAAGTCTGGTCTTACAAAGCACATTGCTAAGTTGGCCTAACTTATAAGTCAAAGCAAAGAAATAAATAAGGCTGCAATCCTTTATAGGGTCGCAGCCTTATTCTTTTTCTATGAACCCGACTACCCATTTCCTGATCATAAAATCTTCCCATCACAACCGGTTTTATACTACAACATACCCTATAAAAATGCGCAAAACGATTATAAAACAGCTTTTTCAAGACACTTTTGCCGCTAAAGTTCACATTCTACGTTTTTTCTTCACTTTTTGGTGATTTTTCACAAACAAAAGTTCCTGTTTCTCAGCTTTTTTTAGTATCTTTGCACGGAAATAAGACAATACTAAAATGGCAGAAAATCAAAACAACGCAAATAATTACTCTGCGAGTAACATTCAGGTTCTGGAAGGCCTGGAAGCTGTTCGCAAACGTCCGGCGATGTATATTGGTGACATCTCCGAAAAGGGTCTTCATCACTTGGTAAACGAAACTGTAGACAACTCTATTGACGAAGCAATGGCGGGCTACTGTACCGACATCGAAGTTACCATCAACGAAGACAACTCTATCACCGTAGAAGATAATGGTCGTGGTATCCCTGTGGATATGCACGAGAAACTACATAAATCAGCCCTCGAAGTCGTTATGACCGTGCTTCACGCAGGTGGTAAGTTCGACAAGGGTTCTTACAAGGTATCTGGCGGTTTACATGGTGTGGGTGTAAGTTGTGTGAATGCACTTTCTACCCACATGTTGTCACAGGTGTTCCGTGACGGCAAAATCTACCAGCAGGAATATGAGAAGGGTAAGCCTCTCTATCCGGTTAAGGTGGTAGGTGAAACCAACAAGCGCGGTACACGCCAGCAGTTCTGGCCAGATCCAACCATCTTTACTCACACTGTCTATAAGTGGGACATCATTGCCAACCGTATGCGCGAGTTGGCATTCCTCAATGCAGGCATCAAGATTACCTTGAGAGATTTGCGCCCTGACGAGGAAGGTAAGACCAAGGAGCAGGTTTTCCACGCTAAGGATGGTTTGAAGGAATTCGTCCGTTACGTAGACCGTCACCGCACTCATCTCTTCGATGATGTTATCTATCTGAAGACAGAAAAGCAGGGTATTCCTATCGAGATTGCCGTGATGTACAACACAGATTACTCTGAGAATATCCACTCATACGTCAATAACATCAACACCATTGAGGGTGGTACCCACCTGACTGGTTTCCGTATGGCGTTGACCCGCACCTTGAAGGCTTACGCAGAAGCTGACCCAACCATCTCTAAACAGATTGAGAAGGCAAAGGTAGAGATTGCACCAGAAGACTTCCGCGAGGGTCTTACTGCCGTTATCTCCATCAAGGTAGCTGAACCTCAGTTTGAGGGACAGACCAAGACCAAGCTCGGTAACAGCGAGGTACAAGGTGCCGTTCAGCAGGCTGTAAACGAGGCTTTGTCTGATTATCTGGAAGAACATCCAGACGAGGCAAAGCGAATCTGCGAAAAGGTTGTCCTGGCTGCTACGGCCCGCATAGCTGCCCGCAAGGCACGTGAGAGTGTACAGCGCAAGAACTTCATGACAGGTGGTGGTCTTCCTGGTAAACTTGCCGATTGCTCAATGAAGGATCCTAAAGAATGCGAGATCTTCCTCGTCGAGGGTGATTCCGCCGGTGGTTCTGCCAAGCAGGGTCGCGACCGTTTCCGTCAGGCTATTCTCCCATTGCGTGGTAAGATTCTGAATGTAGAAAAGGTACAGTGGCACAAGGTATTCGAAGCTGAGTCTGTCATGAACATCATCCAAAGTATCGGTGTCCGCTTCGGTGTAGATGGCGAAGACAGCAAGGAGGCTAATACCGACAAGTTGCGTTACGACAAGATTATCATCATGACCGATGCCGACGTCGATGGTTCTCACATCGACACATTGATTATGACACTCTTCTATCGTTTCATGCCAAAGGTTATTGAAGAAGGCCATCTGTATATCGCTACCCCACCACTCTACAAGTGTACTTATCGCAGCAAGGTAAGCGAGTATTGCTATACAGAGCAGCAGCGCCAGGCATTCATCGACAAGTATGGAGATGGAGTAGAAGACAAGAATATCCACACCCAGCGATACAAAGGTTTGGGTGAGATGAACCCAGAGCAGCTTTGGGAAACTACTATGGACCCATCTACACGCTTGCTCAAGCAGGTTACCATCGAGAACGCAGCCCAGGCTGATGAGATTTTCTCTATGTTGATGGGTGATGATGTAGAACCACGCCGCGAGTTCATCGAACAGAATGCTACTTACGCCAATATCGACGCTTAAAGTTAACACGAACATATTGGGGGTAGACTCAGCGAGAGTCTTCCCCCTTTTTTGGATAGCCTCATCCAATGAGCATCACCTTCCGACTTCGTTTCTGGGCATCGAATTTAAAAACCAACAATACCATCTTTATGAAGCATATATTTTTTACGATTGCGTTAGCTGCCTCTAGTACGTGGAACAGCCAGGCAACAATAGTAAGTAAAGAGTTGCAACCCAACAAGTTGTGGTACAACAAGCCTGCATACGCCTTCGAAGAGTCACTGCCATTAGGCAATGGCAAACTGGGTGCGCTGGTTTATGGTGGAGCCAATAATGACTCTATCCAGCTCAACGACATCACCCTTTGGACGGGCGTGCCTGTGAATCCCAACGAAGGTGGTGAAGCCTACAAGTGGATTCCGAAAATCAGAGAGGCGCTGTTCAAGGAGGATTACAAGACCGCCGATTCCCTGCAACACTATGTGCAAGGCCATAACTCGGAGTTCTATCAGCCACTGGGCATGATCAATATCAAAGACTGCAACCAGGGCGAGTTTACGGATTATTACCGCGAACTGAGCCTCGACAACTCCCTGGCTACTGTTCATTACAGGCGCAACGGCATCCAATACACCAAAGAGTATTTTGCTTCTCATCCCGACAAGATGATTGCCATCAAGCTGAGTGCCTCCCAGAAGAGATCCATCAACAGCGACATCTCACTCACTTCCCTCATTCCCCATCAGGTAAAAGCATCCAAAGGACAGCTCACCATGACGGGACATGTTCTCGGCGATGAAGCCAACAGTACGCATTACTGTGCCATGCTTCAGGTGAAGAACACCGACGGAAAAGTGTGGGCAAGCGATTCTGTACTCCATCTGAAGGATGTGAGCGAGGCTATCATCTATCTCGTAAACGAAACAAGTTACAACGGATTCGACAAGCATCCTGTGAAGGAAGGAGCTCCATACATCGAGAACGTAACCGATGAAGCCTGGCACCTTGCCAACTTCACTTACGAAGAATTCAAACAGCGTCACATCGCCGACTACAAGAAACTCTTTGATAGAGTAAGTTTGAACCTGAAAGGAGCCAAGTTTGATGCCACTCGCCCTACCGACAGTCAGTTGCTCGCCTACAGCGACAACCACGAGAGCAACCCTTATCTGGAACAGCTCTATTTCCAGTATGGCAGATACCTGCTCATCGGCAGCAGTAGAACCAAGGGAGTGCCTGCCAACCTGCAGGGACTCTGGGCACCAGCCCTCCGTTCGCCATGGCGCGGCAACTATACCATCAACATCAACCTGGAAGAAAATTACTGGCCGGCAGAAGTTGCGAACCTCTCAGAACTGGTAGCCCCAGTAGACGGATTGGTAGAGGGTATGGCTGTGACAGGTCGCCACAATGCCCAGCACTTCTATGGTATCGATAAGGGATGGTGCGCTGGACACAACACTGATGCCTGGGCAATGACCAATCCTGTAGGAACCGGAAACGAAAGTCCGCAATGGAGCAACTGGGCTATGGGTGGAGCCTGGCTTGTAGAAACCCTTTGGGATCACTATGACTATACCCGCGATACCGAATATCTTCGCAATACAGCCTATCCGCTGATGAAGGGGGCTGCCGACTTCCTGCTTGCGTGGCTCATACCGAATCCACACAATCCAAACGAACTGATTACTGCTCCTTGCACATCGCCAGAGGCAGATTACATTACCGATAAGGGCTACCGTGGCAGCAGTTTCTATGGCGGAACCGCCGACCTCGCCATCATCCGCGAGCTCTTCAAGAATACCATCAAGGGAGCAAAAGCCCTGGGCATCGACAACGATTACCAGCAGCAGTTGCAATCAGCCCTCAATCGTCTGCGCCCTTACCATATCGGTAAGCGGGGCAATCTGATGGAGTGGTACCACGATTGGGAAGACCAGGATTGGCATCATCGCCACCAGTCACACCTGCTGGGGCTCTATCCATTCCATCAGATTTCGGTAAACAAGACTCCGGAACTTGCTGCTGCCGCAACCAAGACCCTGGAAATCAAGGGAGATAATTCCACCGGTTGGAGTACAGGCTGGAGAATCAACCTCTGGGCTCGTCTGCATCGTGCCGACAAAGCTTATCAGATATACCGCAAGCTGCTCACCTACGTAAGCCCTGAAGTCTACAAGGACAGCAAACACCGCAGCGGTGGCACCTACCCTAACCTCTTTGATGCCCATCCACCTTTCCAGATAGATGGCAACTTCGGAGGCACAGCAGGCGTATGCGAGATGCTGATGCAATGCGATGGCGAGACTATGCATCTTCTTCCTGCTCTACCTAAAGAATGGCCTGCAGGCGAAATTAAGGGTATCAAAGCACGTGGAAACTACGAGATTAATCTCGTATGGAACAATGGAAAGGTCAGCAAAGCTTCCATCACCAGCAAGAATGCCGGAAACCTGACCGTCAAGTATAATGGTAAGCAGAAAGCATTAAATTTCAAGGCTGGCGAAACAAAACTCATAAAATAGACAAATAATCATCTATGAGATATTTTACAATTCTCATCTTTACAACTCTCTGGGTGCTGAATTCCTATGCACAGGAATTCGGTACCCATTGGGTATCATATCCATTCCCCAACGATTCTTCTGAGATATTATACAGGAAAATCTATCATCTTGATCAAAAGCCTTTAAAGGCTGAGATAAACATGGCAAGTGGAGGAAATACCCGCCTATACATCAACGAAAGAAATGCTACGCCAAGCATTTTCAACGAAGGAGCCAGAGACAGCATCCTTCTGATGCAAACCATAGATATCTCCAGATATCTGAAAAAGGGCGAAAATATTATTGCGGTCTGGTATGCACCAGGAAGAATAAGAAATAAGAGCAAACAACTCTCGCTGGAACTTCATGGCTGGTATACAGACTCTGTTCCTTTTTATCATAAAGCAGACGAAACATGGTGGTGCAAGCCCCTGAAGGGCGGCAGTTACAACGAAAAGGAACACTTTGACAATAGAATATACACTACTGAGTGGAAATCGACTGAATACCAATCTTCAGGATGGGTTCATCCGACAGGCGCCTTCAAAGATACGGTAAACTATATCTTTGTTGACCAGCTGCCATACCTCACCCAGAACAAGCTTCAAATGGTATTAGAACCATACCAGGAGGAATTTGATCATCAGGGATGCCATATAGACTTCGGACGTCCGTTCCGCGGAACCATCCGGCTCACGATACGCAATGCCAGCAAAGGAACGACACTTCATATTAACGGAAACCAATATGTATGCAGTGGCGAAATGGACGAGCAAGCCTATTACCGTTTCCATGCTGAGCATCAAAAAGATTTCGTGATAACATGGGATAAAGGCTTCAGAAGAAGTAATATCACAAATATAGAAGGATTAGAGATTTCGGAATAAGCTCAACAGCGTTTCGAAATCTCTTTTTTTATAAAACAAAAAAGACTTCGGAACTATTATCTTCCAAAGTCTCTAACTGAATTTAGTCTTCCAATTCGGCAAGCACTTGCTCTGCCACTTCGCAAAGCTCATCATACCATTCCTTGCCGAATTTCTCTACCAGCGGACCCTCCAGGAACTTATAAACCGGAAGATTCAACTCCTCACCCTTCTTGATGGCATCCTTGCAGATGCGCCACTTGTTATAGTTGATGCCATACACCTCGTTGCCGAAATCCTTGGCACGGATTGGATACAAAGCACAGGAGATAGGCTTCTTGAACTTCGACTTTCCTTCGCGATAAGCACGCTCCAAGGCACAGAGACAACAATTCGGAATCGTATGTCCATCGCCCAGGTCTTTCAAATCCTGGTAGCAGGTAAACACGCAATCCTTACCATTCACGATGCTCGTCACCAAATCGCCTTCAATATCGGTATAAGCCACGCCCTGCTTATCTATGATAGCCTGGGCAGAAGCTGAGAGATCATCCCAAACCACATCCAGCGCATCCTCAATCTCCATAATCTCATCCAGGGTAACAGGAGCTCCCGCATCGCCTTCGATGCAGCACTCGCCCTTGCAGGCATCAAGGTCGCAACAGAATTTTTCGGTGATAATATCAGGTGAAACCAATACGTTGCCCACCTGCAGAATACGCAGTTCGTCTTTCTTCATAATGTTTTTTGAGATGAATAAATTTCTTTGAGTGTATAATAAAAATAATGATAGCTACCCATGAGTGGATAGCTATATATTAACAGGTGTACCTACCATTGGATAGGCGCAATTCCGTTCTGCTGCAGATACGCATTGCAGCGGGAGAAATGATGATTGCCAAACCATCCGCCTCTGTTGGCTGATAATGGCGAAGGATGAACGCTTTCCAATATCAGATGCTTGCTTGTATCGATGAGCTTCGCCTTGCTCCGGGCATAACCGCCCCAAAGGATAAACACCAGGTGCTCCTTATCCTTGCTGAGCGCCTGGATGGCAGCATCGGTAAACTCCTCCCAGCCTTTGCGCTGATGACTCGCAGCCTGATGGGCACGAACGGTCAACGTGGCGTTGAGCAACAATACTCCCTGCTTTGCCCAGCGGGTTAAATCGCCCGTAGCTGGCATCGGAGTACCGAGATCCATCTGAATCTCCTTGAATATATTAATCAATGATGGTGGGAAAGTGATTCCGTCCGGCACAGAGAAACTCAGTCCCATCGCCTGACCCGGCTCATGGTATGGATCCTGTCCGATAATCACTACCTTCACATCATCAAAAGGACAGAGATTGAAGGCATTGAAAATCAAGCGGCCAGGAGGATAACAGGGCGTACGCAGGTATTCCTCTTTCACGAAGTTTGTGAGGTCAACAAAATACTGCTTGTCGAACTCTTCTCCTATATGCTGTCTCCAACTTT
Source organism: Segatella copri (assembly GCA_021640525.1). GTDB lineage: Bacteria > Bacteroidota > Bacteroidia > Bacteroidales > Bacteroidaceae > Prevotella > Prevotella copri_S. Next base: position 9,887 of record JAJXBQ010000007.1, on the reverse strand, counting down.
CTTCTATCTTTACGTTCATGCTTAATATAAATTCAAAAGTATCTTAAGATACTTACGCAAGTATCCTAAGATACTTGGCCAAGTATCTTAGGATACTTTTTTGAGGTATATAAAATCGTTTTTACTTGTTGTCAGAAATCAAGTTCGCACCTGTCATATCTGCAGGCTTCTCCAAGCCCATGATATGGAGGATAGAAGGAGCTACGTCTGCCAAACGACCATCCTTTACGGTAGCTGAGTTGTTGTCAGTTACGTAGATGAATGGAACTGGGTTCAAAGAGTGAGCGGTGTTAGGGGTACCATCCTCGTTGATAGCGTGGTCTGCATTACCGTGGTCAGCGATGATGATAGCCTCATAATCGTTAGCCTTAGCAGCCTCGATAACGTCCTTTACGCAGTTGTCAACAGCGTGAACAGCCTTAGCGATAGCGTTGTAGATACCTGTGTGACCTACCATATCACCATTAGCGAAGTTTACAACGATGAAGTCGTACTCCTGAGTGTTGATTGCACCAACCAGCTTATCCTTTACCTCGTAAGCGCTCATCTCTGGCTTCAAGTCGTATGTAGCTACCTTTGGAGAAGGAACCAGGATACGGTCTTCGCCCTCGTATGGAGTCTCACGACCACCATTGAAGAAGAATGTTACGTGAGCATACTTCTCAGTCTCTGCAGTGTGGAGCTGCTTCTTGCCCTGTGCGCTCAAGTACTCACCGAGGGTATTCATTACGTTCTCCTTAGGGAAGAGGATGTGAACGCCCTGGAAGCTTGCATCGTATGGAGTCATGCAGTAGTACTGCAAGTCCTTGATGGTGTGCATGCCTTCCTCTGGCATATCCTGCTGAGTCAATACCTGTGTCAACTCCTTGGCACGGTCGTTACGGTAGTTGATGAAGATAACAACATCACCCTCCTGGATAGTACCGTCAACCTTAGAGTTATTGATTGGCTTGATGAACTCGTCTGTTACGTCCTCATCGTAGCTCTCCTGCATAGCCTTCACCATATCGTCAGCCTGCTTACCCTTACCCTCAACGAGCAAGTCGTATGCTTCCTTCACACGGTTCCAGCGCTTATCACGGTCCATAGCATAGAAACGACCCACGATGCTTGCGATGTGTGCACCGTTCTTGTCGCAGCAAGCCTGAACCTCCTCGATGAAGCCCTTACCGCTCTTAGGGTCTGTATCACGACCATCCATGAAGCAGTGAACGTATGTCTCCTTCAAACCATATTCCTTACCAATCTCAATCAACTTGAAGAGGTGATCCAAAGAAGAGTGAACACCACCGGTAGAAGTCAAGCCCATCAAATGGAGTTTCTTACCTGTCTTCTGAGCATAGCTGTAAGCGTTGATGATCTCCTGATTCTTCAAGATGTCACCACTCTCGCAAGCCTTGTTGATCTTAACGAGGTCCTGATATACCACACGACCTGCACCGATGTTGAGGTGACCTACCTCTGAGTTACCCATCTGACCTTTAGGAAGACCGACGTCCTCGCCACAAGTCTGGAGAGTAGAATGTGCTGAAACTGCTGTCAAATAATCGAGATAAGGAGTTGGAGTCTTGAAGATAACATCACCCTTATCATGCTTACCGATTCCCCATCCGTCGAGAATCATTAAAAGAGCTTTTTTTGCCATAATTACATAAAATAATTTAAATTCGAATTTCAGTGTGCAAAGTTACAACAAAATAGGTGAAGGACAAAATAAATTAAGATAAAAAAACTTCCACCTTTCTAAAAAGATGAAAGTTGATAACAAGATCAACAGGTTCGCAGGATATATCCCTTCTTGATGACAGCTTCGATACTTACCTTTTCATCCAGGTTCAATGCCCGGCGAAGATAGGTAATCTGCACGTTCAGGGCAAGGGAATTGGAGTATGAGTCATCACCCCATACTTCATTCAGTATGTAATCCCGCTCTACAAGCTGGTTCTGGTTCTCGGCAAGAAGCTTCAGAATTTCAGCTTGACGAGATGTGATGACTACTCTGAAATTACCACATAGCAGTTCATTCTGCGCATAGTAGAAAGCAATGGAACCGATAAAAACAGCAGATTCTTCACCTTTGTCGTCTTCTTTCGGTTGCTTCAACTCATAAATCATATTCTTCAGAAACTCATGGCGAATGCCATCAATGCGTTTCTGGAAGACTATGGTCTTAACCAGATAATACAGACATCCTATCAAGATGAAAAAGAGAAAGATGCTTCCTATCAATTGCCACATCATGGCTTTGAGCGTTCGAGTAATAGGAATGGGCACCTGAAAAGAAATACCTTGGCGAAACATTGGGTTCGTCTGATACTTTACCGTCACCACACGTGACCATCTGCCTTCGACATCATATTTTGCATTCAGGAAGACAGTCTTGTAATCCAGATGGCGAAAAAAGGATATCTTCCCATATCCCTTATCATCCAGTAATCTTTGATAAGAAGCCAACGAGGGATGCTTACCTATATAAGCCAGATATCTGCTGATGATGAGATAAGCATCATCACCCGTAAGATCAGGATCATTCAAACGGACAAGAAAGCGGTGATTGTTCCAAAAAGAAAGCGTAGTACGGCTACATCCCTTCTTCATATCATATTCAGATTCTATCTTAAGCATAACCGTATCTCTTCTACCTTTCGTAGATGAATTCTCCTGCAACTTTTTTCTATTCTTCAAATCTTGCGCTAACACTTCATCACAATCCTTCTTGAATTGCTCTACCTGCTGGTCTAAGCTATATTGACATTGAAGATGGAGCCAATATGCCTGCGTGCAGAACAACAATGCGATTGCTACTCCACATACCATCCATACTATTTTCAGCTTACTGTTACTGTTCATACTTTTCTGATCTTTTGAATTTGACAGCAAAGTTACTGAAAAATCCGTAAACAAAGGCAAGAGTAATAAAATAATAATAGACAA
>JAJXBQ010000007.1:0-6943 GCA_021640525.1 Segatella copri | reverse complement strand
AATAATAACTCAGTAACAGAAATCATCGATTTCATCGGATGATCTCAGTACCTTTGCATCACAAAAACGAATGAAACAGATAAAATAATGAATAATAGACGAAGATTATGAAAAAGGTATTATTAATAGCATTGCTTGCATTATATGCATGCATGCTCCAAGCTCAAACAGTAAACCTGTTCGATGAATCAAGCATTGGCATGGGAGATTCCATTGATCAGGTAAAGTATCAGGTAGTATATGATGCCGAGTATATTTACGAAAAGAAATATACCAAGACCGACACCATCATTGGCCGCATCGAAGAGAAAATGCTCTTGCAGATTGGCAACAAGTATTCCGCATTCTACAGTTATCCGATATTCCAAAGAGACTCTATCATCTCCGCAAATATGGCAAAAGGAATACCTGTCAATTTCTCCGGTAATGGCGGACAGATTAATTGGAAAGTATATAAGAACTATCCAGAACAGGGCAAGACTGCCTATCTCGATTTCTTTGCTGCTGACAGATATTTGTGCATTGAACCGATGGAACCGATAGACTGGCAACTCACAGACAGTATCGATTCCATCTGCGGTTACGAGTGCCACCAGGCTATTGCCAAGTTTAAGGGTAGAACATGGATTGCATGGTACACGGAAGACATCCCTATTGACAATGGTCCCTGGAAACTGAGCGGACTGCCGGGATTGATACTCAAGGCTCACGACTCCGAGAACGATTATGGATTTACGGCTGTAGGACTCACAACAGGCAAAGGCTCCATACCTATCTATTATAAAGGTAAGACTTTCGAGCCTATCGACCGCAAATCATTGACCTCCATTTACAAAAAATACTATGCCGATCCAATCGGTTATCTGCTTCAAGATGCCAAGTATGCTGCAATTGTAAAGATCAAGGATGAAAAAGGAAATATCCTGAAGCATTCCAAGCGTGCTGAGCCATACAATCCGATTGAAAGATAATTAGCAGTTTACATTTTTGCCTGACAAGCGTCTTAAAGACATTAGCGAGATAAGTGTCTAAGGTAAAATAGAAAAGAGAGAAAAAAGATGAAGAAAATAATAGTTCTTTTCACTATTCTGTTCGTGGCGTGCCATGCGTTTGCCCAAGAGAAGATTAAAAGATGTGAAAAAGGCCGAAGTCATCGAGCATGACCAACCTATCAAGGCGCTCCAGAACAAGACCTTTACGGATAATGTAGCGATGAACATCGCCCTGAAAGATAGTGCCCGCGACAAACTGATGCCCACCCTCAAGCCTTATATGCTCGTAGGGCATCCGTCCCACGTAGGCGGAAGCATCAATATCATGCAAATTGGCAAGAAGAAACAGATGATGTATGATGCAGAATACGACAGAACTGGCAAAAATCTCGGCTATGCACTTAACCAACTCGCATCTTACAGCAATCGTCTGGCTCCTGCCTCCCTTCCATCATGGATATCATCAGTACATTGACCGACAGCTATCATCTTCGCCCCCGCGAACTGATGATTTACGCCCAGTATTCCTTTTAAACAAGAACACCCGTCTCTTTTCAGAGATGGGAGTTCTTTGCTTTTAAGGATAAGAGACAAGGTTATAAGGGATTTTGACTTTTTAGTTCATTTTTATTTGGAACATAACATTATTTTTTGTATCTTTGCAACTGATAATATCTTATTATTATCCCAACGATTATGCAAGAAACGAATAATATATTAGCAATATTAGACAACTACCTCCACGACAATCCTGATGAGATTGCAAAGGAGATGGCAAACGACTTCAGAAAACGAAGAATAGAGAAGAATCTGACACGTGAGCAAGTGGCAGACAAGTCAGGCGTTGCCGTCAGCAACATCACCAGATTCGAGCAAAAGGGCCTCATCTCCCTCAAAAATCTGATAGGTATCGCCATAGCTTTGGACTACACCTCAGAAATCAAGAACGTCTTCTCGCAACCCAAGTACTCCACCATGGAGGAGTTGCAACAGATAAAAAGAAACGCTAACAAGAAAAAGGCTTACAGACAATGAAACATATAGAATCTTTAGCCGTGAAATATCACCAGGAGAAAGTCGGCACACTGGCATTGAGTGCCGATGGAAAGGTATGTACCTTCGAATATGACAATCAGTGGTTGGCATCTGGCTTTAGTATATCTCCGCTGGAATTGCCACTGAAGCCTGGTCTTTTCATTGCCAAAGCCACCCCTTTCAACGGGAACTTTGGCATCTTCGAAGACAGCCTTCCCGATGGATATGGTAGATACCTATTGCATAAAACCTTGTTAAAAGAGGGTATCAACGACTTTGAGCTATCTGCTCTCGACCGACTGAGCATCGTAGGCAATGGAGGTATGGGCGCATTGACCTACGAACCTACAACTTCTATCCAGACAGGACACGAGATAGAGGACTTTGACCTTTTACAAGCAAAAGCCTTGGAAGTATTGAAGGAGCAACAGGATAATGACGCAGGATTGCTATTATATAATAGTGGTAATAGTGGCGGTTGTCGCCCGAAAGCCATTTTTACAAATGAGGATGGTCATTGGTTGGTCAAATTTCGCCATACCTATGACCCACAAGATATGGGAAAGCAAGAGTATCATTATAATAAGATAGCCAAGCAATGTGGTATCCAAGTACCCGACTTCAAACTGGTAAACAACAAGTATTTTGCCTGCCGTCGCTTCGACATTTCTCCAACAGGCGAACGTATTCACGTAGCCACAGCTGGAGCCTTGCTCAACGTTTCCCTTTCCAACCCCATTCTCGATTATCTCAACCTTTTGGCGCTTACAGGTTATCTTACTCAGAGCCAAGAGGATGTAGAAGAGATGTTCCGCCGCATGGTTTTTAATTACATAATGGACAACAAGGACGACCACTGCAAGAACTTCTCTTTCTTGGTTCAGAAAGAGAGCGATGGCAAATGGCACTGGCACTTAGCTCCTGCCTACGACCTCACCCATTGCACCGAGGGATATAATGGTGAACACGCAACATCTGTAAATGGAACTGGGCATCCGACCGTAGAGGATATGATTGCCGTTGGCGTAAAGAATAAAATGAAGGAAAAGAAATGCCGCGAAATCTACGAAGAGGTAATCGAACAATGCTAGAATAAAAGCGAACTATCTGCGTGCGCTGTGTGGCCTATTCCTGTAGCAGAATTACGAGAATATGCTATTTGGGGAGGAGTGCCTCGTTATTGGGAATTGCGTAGGGATTATCCTGATAAAGAAACGGCCATTCGTAAGGTATTGCTTGATCCGCAGGGACCTTTGATAGAAGAACCTCAACGCCTACTTCGTGATGATATGAGGGATACGATGCAGGCATCTACTTTGTTGACAATTATAGGCAATGGTGCCAACAAATTGTCTGAAATTGCAACTAGGGCAGGTAAAGATGGTAGTACGATTTCTGAACCTTTAAGCAAGTTACGAGATCTCGGCTATGTTAGTCGAGAAGTTCCTTTTGGTGAGAGTCCTAAGAAAAGTAAGAAAGGAATTTATCATATCAATGATTCTCTTTTACGTTTTCACTATCAGTTTATTGTGCCTTATCGTTCTATTTTGGAATTGGGAAGAATGGATATGGTGATGCAAGTGGTTCTAGCTCAACTTCCACAATTTATAGGTCAATGCTGGGAATCACTTTGTCGTGAATATGTTTGTGGAAATATTATAGATGGCATAGCCTACAATGTCGCATCTCGTTGGTGGGGTAAGATATTTCCGCCAGAATATAAGGATGGTAAGATGGTTGAGTTGGATGTTGTGGCAGAGTCTATTGATAAGAAGCATATCTTGGTAGGTGAATGTAAATGGACGCACGATGAAGATGCCGACAGGCTCATGGATGTTTTGGAGCAGAAAGCTAAGTACTTGCCTTTTATTAAGAAAGGGCAGGAAGTTCATCTTGTGCTATTCTTAAAGGAGTCTCCAACTCATTGTGCTAAGGGAATGCGAGTATTCCTGCCAAGTGATGTAATGAAGATTTAATTGGTATAGGGAATAGCCGATAGCGTGCGAAAACATACTTCAAAACATCAACTTTCGCACGTTATCGGCTGTTTTTACTCCAAAATAATGACATTTGCAGATTTATTATCCATATTAGGCATGGTCAAACCGACTGGTGCTCCAATGTAGGTTGGGTCACAAACCACAAACTTATTGCCATTCAACAGGATATAATCCCCTTTCACTTGCTGGTTGAAGCAAACGGCAGAGGCGAGATGACCAGGATAATATATCAAGATACATTTTAGCCCGAGTAAGTCACGAACCAAACGAGTAAATAGGATAGCTCTATCCTCACAGTCGCAATAAGGATAGAAGAGGGTCTCTTCAGCAAAGAAAGCACGGTCATGCCCCCAGACTTTGTCGTCATATTCATATACGAATGCCGTTTGAACCCAGTTCAAAAGTTTATCGACGGCATCGTGCTCATTCAGACTGGCAACCTTTTCTTGAAGGATGGGGTATAGCTGTTTTTGCACTTCTTGCTCCATAGGTGTATTGGCATACATGGCCCATCTCGTCATGAAATTACCATTGACTTCCGATGTTGGATAAGTGTTATAGAAGTCGATGAGGTTTTTGTTGACTTGCACATTCAAGGTCATGTCCTTATATCTATCAGAAGATAGATTCCTTATCGGGGTAGATTGGTAAGTAAAGAGTTGACTTTGTGGTATATATAGCGAAAGGGATTGTTCTTTTGGAAAAGCAAAGTCGCATACTTCCATTTTTTGAGTATCATCGCTAAGAGAATAGTAGTTGATACCATCTATGAGGAAGTATCCTTTGTCGTAGATACCATGCTTGCTACCAAAAAGTAAATACAGTTTATTACCATTACGCCCTAATCTCATCTGGTATCCACTTTGACTATAGATATAAGCAGTGGTGAGTGTCGCCAAGTTCCCTTTGCCAAAGTGGTCTTTGGCAAAAGTATCTATTAAGTTGAGATACGCCCAATCGCATAGCTGCATTCTGATTCTTATCTCAAGGAAGTCTCGAATGGTGTTGTCAAGTTGGTCGGTTGAAAGTTTCTTCCATGCTTCTGAAATACGCTGATTGTCACAAACGTCCAAGTCTATATTAATTGCAGAGGGGAAACGAACACTACATTCCGTGCCACAATACGTAAATTGACATTTGTTTTCCGCTTGTTGTTCCTTTTCATAAATAGGAGAGATTGGCTTAGGCTGTGGAGTTTGTTCTATTGGTGAGACTATATCCTTGATGGTTATAGCCTTGTCCTTCCTTTTCTTCCCTTTATCTTGGTCTGGTTTTATTACAGGTGGAACTGTCTCATCTTTTGGACGAGGAATAGCAGGAAGAATCTTGTATTCCTTCCATGTTTCTTTTACAAACTCAGCGTATTCTGTATTGCATTGAGCACGAAAGTCCTCATACTCAGCCTTTACTTGCTTTTTAAAGTTCTCATATTGAGACTGGAAGTCGTCGGTTTGGGCAGAAGAGGTTGTCGGAGCAATAAAAAATATTGCTCCGGCAATAAAAGCTATTTTGAAATGTGGGATATTCATGCTACCATTATTTGTTTAATGTCCAGTTTTTCCATTCATTACCAATTGAAGAAGTCGCCATAATAGAAGGTGACTGTAATTTTCCATTGGTAACAATCGATTGGCGTTCAACTTGTTCCTTGATATAGTCGCTAAGTTCTCCTAACGTGGCATTTCCCTTCGTCTCTTGTAACTTCTTCAAAAGATAATAAGTAAACAACCCATGTTCTTCTTCTTTGTAAGGATATGCAGTTTCATCTCCTTGTGCAGCGGTAAAGACAACCATATTTCCTACAGGTATAGTTTGTTTTACTTTAATGGCTACTCCACGAGCTGAAGCTAGCATGTTTCCGTCACGTTTAGCTCCGCTGAAACAAGCATCCAAGAAAACAGTGATAGACTTTGATGGTAAACTTCCAAAAGTTTTATATAAGTTTTCTAATGAATAACCTGTAGCTACATCTGAACCATACCCGTCTGTTGGTAGTAGATAAGCATTTTTGCTTTTTTCGTCAGGGATACCATGTCCTGCATAATAGAAGATAATTTTGGCATCGCCTTTGTAAACTTCTGCAACATCTTGAATCCATTTTACTTCATGTCTGATGTCATTAAGTGTAGCATTTGTAATTAAATGTATATTCTTTTCTGGAATGCCGAGACAATTCCTGCAATACTCTTTAAAGATATTTCCATCATTGACTGCATATGGTACATTTGCCTCTTTATTGTATGTTTCATTAGCTATGACAATGGCAAAGGTGTTGCTATTGGAATTAATTGCTTCAGGAATATTTTTGTCAATATCTGAACTGATGGAAGCAATTTTTATATCTTGATTTTTTGTATTGATTTCCTTTTCTTTGATGATGATATTATTATTTGTAATACTCTGATTAATATGTAAATTGATGGTTTTGTTCTCTGCATATTCACCATATTTTTCTTTGACATATAGAGTAATAGGGACATCATTTGAAGCATAGTTATTGTTTATAATGAGCGGGTAATTGATGGATTTTGTTTCTCCACCACTAATATAAGCGAAATATTCTTCTTCTTTTTGTGATTCCATTAAAAGCACATTTGTTGGTAGCCCAATTTTTACTTTTACATTGTCTGCACTTCCTTTTTTTGTGTTTTGTAATAAAACTTGCAAATAAAAAGGGCTCATTTTCTTAAGAGTAGTACCTTCTGATGGTGAGACTTTAGAATCCACTATTTGTAGTAGTGGAGCAACAAATTTTTTAGTATTTATGCTGATAGACGCTGTTTCTGTTCCAAATCCATGCGGTTCTTCTACTTTAAGTCTGAGATTTGCAATTCCGTCAGAAACTTTAGTCGTAGAAGTTAAAGGCATACTTACATCTATTGTTTCTTGAGGTTTTATCAATGGTATATTTATATC
>JAJXBQ010000178.1:0-6834 GCA_021640525.1 Segatella copri | reverse complement strand
CGTGAGGGATAACCCCAAATCGTGATGGATAGCGTGATGGATTTTTCCGTTTTTGAAGTATCTATCACACAATTCAAGTATCTGTATATTAGCATGTTAAGGTATACGAGAGGTGCAAATCGTGATGGATGATAGATAATTTCATAAAATTTGTTCATATGAAGGCTGCGCTGGGTAACTGATATGGCTGCATCGGGTAACTGATGTGGCTGCGTAAGCTAACGGAGACGTATCTGTAAGCTTATCGAAACGACTGCATCAGCTTATCGAGACGACTGCATCAGCTTATCGAAACGACTGCATCAGCTTATCGAGACGACTGCATCAGCTAACTGAAACGTCTGAACTCGCTTACTGAGCTACTTGAATTGTCTTACTGAACTACTTGAGTTGCTTGACTGAACTGCTTGAGTTGCTTGACTGAAGTGTGACACAGCTACCTTTGGAAATCATTAACTAAAACTTTCGCAAGTTGACTCCACACGCCCTGGGCTTGGAGCTTTCGGGCCTTCAGCCCGTACTTAAACCACATGCAAAACTTGAGTATGTAATTCAATGAAAAAGAGGGTGAATCATGTATTTATGACACACCCTCTTCTGTTTAATCTATTTCATTTTGCACAAACCACGAGCTATTTCTGCTTCAAATAGTTCAACTGAACCTTAGGAGCGCAAGCATTGCTTGTTTTCTCGGTGTATTCTGCCACCTTCAATGTAGCAGTACCCTTGATGTTCTCTACGTCACTACCTACCTTAAAGAGATAGTTACCTGCATCTACCTTCCACTGGCTGTTAGCCTCATCGAAGCTAGCAAGATCGCGCTTTTCGAGGGTCATCTTCAAAGTCTGGCTCTCACCTGGATTCAGCAACTTGGTCTTGCCGAAGGTCTTGAGTTCCTTGGCTGGCTTCTCGTAAGCACCCTTAGGAGCGGTGACATAAACCTCAGCAACTTCCTTGCCGGCAACCTTACCAGTATTCTTGATGGTTACGCTAACTTCGATATTGTTGCCTTTTGCCTTGACAGATGGTTTGCCAAACTCGAAGGTAGTATAGCTCAAACCATAACCGAATGGATAAGCCACATTCTTCTTGAAGGTGTCGAAGTAGCGGTAGCCTACATAGATATCCTCCTCGTGGTTGCTATAATCGTAACCCTTGATGTTACCCTTGCTCCAATCCAGCAGATTCTTGTAGGTGTACATATCGTAATCCTTGGCGAAGTTAGCGGTAGATGGATGATCGGTAGCTGCAATAGGCCAGGTCATGGTCAACTTACCCGATGGATTCACCTTACCGGTCAGGATATCAGCAACAGAGTTGCCGCCCTCGATACCTGGCTGCCAAGCTACGAGAATAGCATCCACACGGTCTCTCCAACTGGCAGTCTCCATCACAGAACCAGAGTTGATGATGACAATCACCTTCTTACCCTTGGCATGAAAAGCATCAGATACACGGAAAATCATATCCTGCTCTATCTGACTGAGGTTGAACTCACCATTGATCTGGCGATCCATACCCTCACCTGCCTGACGACCGATGGTGATGATGGCAGCGTCTGCCTTTGGCTCCTCACTGGCTACACAACGCTCGGTAATCTCGATTTCATCGAGCTTTGGCTGACCCTGATCCAGGAACCACATCATCGGATTCTTGTCTGCCTTCAACTTAGCCTTGGCATACTTCACATAATTCTGATAGATTTCCGTAAGCTGAGGAGTAGTTGCCACACCGATGTTCTTCAAACCGGTAACCATATCTACAGAATAGCCTACATTAACGGCGCCACTGCCAAGACCACCCGACATGAAGTCGTAAGAGTTGACACCAAAGAGCGCCACGGTCTTCAAGCCCTGGATTGGAAGAGCTGCATCATTCTTCAGGAGCACCATACCCTCGGTAGAACTCTGACGGGTGATAGCTGCATGAGCCTTCAAGTCTGGCTCACCACTATATTTATATCCCTTGAATCGAGGAGTCTTCACGATATATTCGAGCATACGGCGAACATTGCGGTCCACATCCTTGATATCCAGCTTGCCATTCTTTACTGCATCAACAATATCCTGCACCTGTGCTGGATAACCCGGCATCATCAGGTCGTTGCCAGCCTCAACTTCCTGTTCCAGAGGAAGGTCGGCACGCTTACCAATCCAGTCAGTCTCCACGATTCCCTTATATCCCCAATCGTTGCGGAGAATATCAGTAAGGAGACCCTTGTTGCCCTGGGCATAAACACCATTGATTTTGTTATAGGCAGACATGATAGTCCAAGGATTGCTCTTGCGAACCATCATCTCGAAACCCTTCAGATACAACTCACGGAGAGCACGCTGGCTCAATCGCTCATCCACCTTGGTACGGTCAGTTTCCTGAGAGTTCACGGCAAAGTGCTTGGCACTTACACCCACGCCCTGGCTCTGCACACCCTGTACAAAGGCGGTTCCGATAAGACCTGTTACGATTGGGTCTTCTGAATAATACTCAAAGTTACGGCCGCAGAGCGGATTACGATGCAGGTTCATACCCGGTCCGAGCACAACATCACAGCCATACTCCAGGGTTTCGTTACCGATAGCCTCACCCACCTTGCGCACCAAGTCGGTGTTCCAGGTAGAAGCCAGACAGGTTCCGATAGGGAAACCGGTGGCAAAGTAGCTACGGCTGTCACCTTCGCGATGGGCATCGATATGAACACCGGCAGGACCATCACACTGTACGGTAGTAGGAATACCGAGGCGAGGGATGGCTACAGTAGTACCTGCAGCACCTGGCACGAACTTCTTCTGATGTCCGAGCATAGCGCCACTGCCCACGAATCCATCGTTACCACCGCCCACTAAGACTTGAGCTTTCTCTTCCAAGGTCATTGCCTTGATTACTTCGTCGATGTTATTGGCATTCAGCTGAGGTGCAGACTGCGCCATCATTGTTGTTGCTACCGCTCCAGCCGCAATGGTAAGAGCCAATTTCTTGCAGTTCATCATTTTGTCGTTTATTTAGTTAGTTATTACTATTCTGTTAGTCGTTTCATCAGGTTCATACAGCCTCCAAGGTTACTGCATTTCTTCAAAAACTTGCTGCAAATTTAATAAAATAAGGTGGAAACGCCAAGCATTTCCATCTTTTTTTCTTGAATTCAACAAGATTATTCCCGGATTTAACAAAAGGTATAGGAAGAACATAACATACTATACATATCCCTAACCTAAGACTAGTCCTGATATTTAATCTGGAAGTAATCAAAAACAAAACATTCCTTCCATTTCAATCTTTCGCAAATTTCATCAAAAAGAAGAACTGAGGAAAAAGATGTAATGGTAAAAGTAGTCGTCAACTTGATTAACAAAGACAATCAATAGAATTGCCATTAAAAAGCCGCACAACAACTGTTCTACGCATGCACAACAGCTGAAAGACAAGCGCACAACAGCTGATGTGCGACCGCATATCAACTGTTGTGCGCTTCGAGATACTTACTGTTCCAACAACTTCTATTGTATCTCCGAACAACTTCAGTTACTTCTTTCAGATACTTATGACGCATTCTTCAAACGCCAATAACACTTGAGGAAAGGCATTCAAAGCATTGCGGAAGCTTATTCAAATCATTGTAGAAATCTATTTCGCTGTATCCTTTGAGCTTCTCTTATCACGGCGATAACTGCGATAATCATCCAGCGGAATCTCAATATCAGGTTCCACCAGCTCACCCTCACGTGGCAAGGCGAACTTCTGATACTTGATGTTCAAGCCACGCTCTATCCACATACTCTCATAATAGGTCTGGATAGAGAGAATCTTACGGGTTTCCTCATCGATACCCTCCTGATGATAGAGGTCCTCGGTGCGGAAGAGCACAGGCAGATGGTTGCCATCCACCATATAAGTAGTATAAGTGAAGAGGAAGTTGGAGTCCGTCTTCAGATGGATGATACCGCCATCCACGAGGAAGTGGCGATAACGGTTCATGAAATAAGTAGATGTAAGACGCTTACGAGGATTCTTCATCTGTGGGTCAGAGAAGGTGAGCCAGATTTCCTGCACCTCATCCTCGGCAAAGAAACGGTCGATAATCTCGATGTTGGTACGGAGGAAAGCCACGTTCTTCTGTCCTTCCTCTATCGCCTTCTTGGCACCGGTCCACATTCGTGCACCCTTGATATCCACACCGATGAAGTTCATCTCTGGATAGAGCTTGGCAAGTTCCACGGTATATTCACCCTTGCCGCATCCCAACTCCAGCACGATAGGGTTATCATTGTGGAAATACATCTCACGCCACTTGCCCTTCATATCGAAAGGCACGTCATCTACAACACTATATGGATACTGGAACACGTTCTCGAAACGCTCCATATCCGCAAACTTTGCTAATTTTCCTTTGCTCATTGATTCTTTTTTTCTTCGTTTGAGTGCAAAGGTAAGCATTTAACGATAATTATACAAATCATATCATGGAATTTGTATAATATTAACGGAAAAAGTTTATTCCGCCTGAATACCGAAGTACTCGTTGAGATCGGCGATGGCAGCACCATCGGCATTAGGAAGATCCTTCACCAGCTTGCCTTTCTCCAGCAGGAGGATGCGGGAGGAGATGTCGGCAACGAAGTTGAGGTTGTGGCTGGAGATGATGACCGTGGTGCCCTGCTCCTTGCAGATGCGCTGAATCATGTGGGCGATAGTCATCTGGGAAGATGGGTCGAGATAGTTGAAAGGTTCATCCAGGAGAAGAACCTTCGGATTGATGATCATCGCTCCGATGATACCAATCTTCTGTCGGTTGCCCTGAGAGAAATCACGGAGATACTTCTTGGTTCCCATGATTTCATCGTGCATAAAGCCCTCAAACTGAGCCAATCGCTCCTGCAGGGTTTCATCGTCAATGTGATAAACATCAGCGATGAAATCGAAGTATTCCTCAGGGGTGAGGAAGTCGATGAGGAATCTGCCGTCGATGTAACTGCCGGTATATTCCTTCCAGGTCTCACTCTCGTTCACCTTCTGTCCATTGCTTTCCACGAAACCATCATCAGCCTGAATCAGGTCGAGAATCAGACGGAGCAAGGTGGTCTTGCCCGCACCATTATTACCTACGAGTCCTATCAGCTCGCCCTTTGCAACACCCAGATTATCAATATCGAGTACGGTATTGCCATTATATATCTTCTTGAGATTCTGAATCTTAATCATATTACTTTGAACTTTGAATTTTGAACATTGAACTTTATGATTACCTTGAACTTTGAGCTTTGAGCATTGAACTTTATGATTAGTAAAGCTATTGAATTCTTCACTCTTCGTTCTTCACTCTTCACTTAATTCTCCTAGCTTTCCATAAACTTCTCCATGCGCTTATACTTGTTCTTCTCGAAGATGGCAGCTATCTTGGCGATGAACCATTTGTGGATGACGATGCTGAAGACAGCCAGCGTTACGCAGGTGACAAACCATGCCGTCTCACCGAAGAAATAATAGACAGCACAGACACCAGCCAGCGGGAAGAGAAAGGCGATGGCATAAAGATTAATCTTCAGATTCGCTCCCTGCATGCTGAACATGGAAGTCTGGAATATCTCCAGACGGGAAGAGAAGAGTGCCGTCGGCAGATTGAAGAGATTGATGAATACTGCCAGACAGAAACCGCTGATAAGCACCTGGATTCCGATTCCGACCTGCAAGAAAAGGAACGGAAGGGTAAGCAACAAAGCGACAGCACTCACTACCATATAATAATAGAAGCAATTCTGCAGCATCTGTTTAACCTTGACAGGCTTGGTCATCAAACCATGGAAGAAGTTTGCCTCAATACCAAAGGTCCATTGCGACAACACCACCGATGGCAGCAGGATGGCACCCGCCACATAGAGGGTAGTCATAGCCACCTTGTCCCCCATTTCCTGTCCCGCTTCTGCCGGTAGCAAGGCAAAGAGATAGGCATCGAAAAGGAAGATGGCAGTAATCATAATCACCATCGTACGGACACGCTTTGCTCTCAATGTGCCGATATATTGCAGACTGAAGAGGTTGATATGGCTGAAACCACGGAACCTGGAAACCTTCTGCTTCTGCTCGTTATAAATCTTTTCGTGATAGAGATAGATGGTAAGTCCGGCGAATACCGCTCCGGCAAGGAAGAAGATACCCACCCATCCCATCCATACCGGGAAGAAGGAAGCCACAAACATATACCCTATCAGCACGGCAAACATTCCCATCCATCCCAGTATCAAAGGCCATTTCAGAATCCACTCCGTAGCCTTGCGGTAACAGGTGATATAGATTCCGTCAATATAAGAAAATGCCAGGAACAGAAAGAAGCTGGCAATAACCTGACCTACAGGCAGGAAATAGATAAATACCGGAAGCATAAGCACCGGAAGCACATAGTTCCAGAAGCTCACGAGATTGGTGGTGAGCAGGAACTTGTTCCAGATCTTCTCTGGCACAGGGCGCGACTTCACATAATCATCCATTGCCGTAATATCCCGCTTCATCACCATCTTCATGATGATGTCTGGAATCAGCATACCGACAACGATACCGGCTCCCAACAGGGCAGGCATGTCTTCGCCCCCAAGTTCTCCCCCATTCTCGGTGAAGCTGAGAAAGAAACTCACGCCCATCACCACATACAGGAAGATGATGTAGCACGCCACGAAGGCATCTCGCTTGTGGAAGTTACGGCGCTGCTGCAACCACCAAAGCCTTAAAAGTAATCTCAACATAAATTATTCTTTTTATGGTTTACGGGCACAAAGGTAAACAAAAATATCCGAAATCTCCTACAAAATGATAGAAATAACTTAAAAATAACATTAGATGAAAAGT
>JAJXBQ010000177.1:0-6858 GCA_021640525.1 Segatella copri | reverse complement strand
AGACAAACTTTTTTATAATATCAGATAAAGGGTGGGAGAAGTCTCACCCTTTATTTTTCTTTTTCCCGATTCTTTTGACTTTTGGGGGAGCTTCCGTCTTATTTAAGGATTGGATTTAAATATCTGTAGTTGATTTTTCTGAGTATCTATCCACCTATGTTTTGCCATGATGAAGCTTTAGAAGATAGATAAGTGATTATACAATGAAAAAATCCCCCAGCCCGCTTGAGAAAGCAGGATGGGGGATTGGTATTTTGAATCAAAAAAGTTTAATTCTTGAAACTGTGGATTGGAGCCGGAATACGACCGGCACGGTTTACGAATGCCTCGCAACTGAATGGGTTTACAGGCATGATTGGAGCATGACCGAGCAAACCGCCAAAATCTACATTGTCGCCTACCTTCATGCCCACAACTGGGATGATACGTACGGCAGTAGTCTTCTGGTTAACCATACCGATGGCAGCCTCGTCGGCAATGACACCGGAAATGGTGGTGGCTGGAGTATCGCCAGGGATGGCAATCATATCCAAACCTACTGAGCAGACACAAGTCATCGCCTCAAGCTTCTCGATGGTCAGCGCACCAGCCTCTACAGCGTTGATCATGCCCTGGTCTTCGCTGACAGGGATGAAGGCACCGCTCAAACCACCTACATAAGAAGAAGCCATGATACCGCCCTTCTTAACCTGGTCGTTCAGGAGTGCAAGAGCTGCTGTGGTACCAGGAGCACCGGCATGCTCAAGACCGATGAGCTCGAGAATATCGGCTACACTATCACCGATAGCTGGGGTAGGAGCCAATGAAAGGTCGATGATGCCGAAAGGTACGTTCAGACGGCGTGAAGCCTCCTTGGCAACCAACTGACCTACACGGGTAATCTTGAAGGCGGTGCGCTTGATGGTTTCGCAAAGAACCTCGAAGCTTTCGCCCTTTACCTTCTCCAATGCATACTTTACAACGCCGGGACCGCTGACACCGACACTCACTACCGCATCGGCCTCAGAAACACCATGGAAGGCACCAGCCATGAACGGATTGTCGTCTGGCGCATTGCAGAGAACAACGAGTTTGGCGCAACCCAGAGAACCTCTGTCCTTGGTTGCCTCGGCTGTATCCTTTACGATTTCGCCCATCAGTCGGACGGCGTCCATGTTGATACCGGTCTTGGTAGAACCCACATTGACTGAGCTGCAGACGAAATCGGTCTGTGCCATCGCCTGAGGGATAGAACGGATAAGGAGCTCATCGCTCTTGCTCATACCCTTGCTTACGATGGCAGAATAGCCGCCCAGGAAGTTGATGCCGAGTTCCTTGGCACACTGGTCGAGGGTCTTGGCAATCTTCACGTAATCGTCGGTAGTCTTGCAGGCAGAACCGCCTACCAGCGAGATAGGAGTGATGGAGATACGCTTGTTGACGATAGGCACACCAAACTCCTTGGAGATTTCTTCGCCGGTCTTCACCAGGTTCTTTGCCAGACGTGTAATCTTATTATGAATGTTCTGACAGAGCTCATCGAGATCGGTAGATGCGCAATCCAAAAGGTTGATACCCATGGTGATGGTACGCACATCGAAATTCTCCTGCTCTATCATCTTATTGGTTTCGATAACCTCAGATATATTGATCATATTGTTTGCTTTTTAAATTCTGTGCATCATATTGAAAATTTCCTCGCGCTGGCATTTGATCTGCACGCCCATAGCCTTACCAACATTGGTGAGTTCATCGGCTACTTCCTCGAAAGTTTTCTGCATCTTGCCCATGTCTACGATCATCATCATGTTGAAATACTCCTGTACGATGGTTTGAGAGATATCCAAGATGTTGATACTGTTCTCTGCCAAATAGGTACATACCTTGGCGATGATACCAACGGTATCCTTGCCCACTACTGTAATAATCGTTCTGTTCATGTATTTATTCCTTATTTTAAATTGGTAAGTTTTCGGCTGCAAATTTACAACTATTTTGTTAGACTACCAAATAAAAAGTCAGAAAACTTGTAAAATCACTAACGCTTTGCAAGTTTTCTGACTCATTTTTACCTTTCTTGTTTCCTTATCTTACTTGATACCTCTTTCGTTGAGTGCCTTAGAATATTTGGCTGCATTCTGCAGGTGCTCATCGTAAGTGCGGGCAAAATTATGAGTGCCGCTGAAATCCTCCTTGGCACACATGTAGAGGTAATCGTGATGCACATGGTTGAGGACGGCATCGATACCTGCTACGCTCGGAATACGGATAGGCCCCGGTGGCAAACCTGGGTTCTTGTAGGTATTATACGGGCTCTTGATAGACAGGAGGTTGTTGTAGATGCGCTTGAGGTCGAATCGCTGCCAGGCATATTTAATGGTAGGATCGGCCTGCAATGGCATTCCCTCTGGATATTCGGCATTGCGAAGCATCAGACGGTTATAATACATGCCGGCTATCATCGGTTTCTCGCCGTTGTTGGCTGTTTCTTCGTCCACGATGCTGGCAAGGGTGATGATCTCAACCGGTGTCAGCTTCATAGCCTTTGCCTTTTCGGTACGCTCAAAGTTCCAGAACTTGTCGCTTTCTTTCTTCATGCGCTCCAGAAATTTATCTACCGAGATGTTCCAGTAGAGATCGTAGGTGTTAGGTACGAACATGCAGGCGATGGTGGCAGTATCGTAACCGTATTTCTGACAGACGCTCTCGTCGCGCAGGGCATGGTAGAGGTCGTTGCTGCCAAACATCATCTTCTTGCCAATCTCATCAGAGAGTTTGTCGAGCGTGCGTACCGAAGGGATGGTAAGGCTAACCGGTTCCTGCAAACCGTTCTTCATGTGGCGCCATGTCTTGAGGGCACCATCGCCCGGAGCAATGGCGTATCTGCCGGTGCGGATATGATCGGCATAGCCGGAATGGAGGGTCAGGGTCTTGAATGCCTGGAACGGAATGCTCTTGGCAAATGGGCGGAGCTTGTTGTATACAGAGTCGATGTTATCATCGCTGTCGATGTAAACATACTCGGTGTTGCTGCTCTTCGAGAAGGAAGAGAAACAATAGATGTAGCCCACGATGGCGATGACTGCGATGCAGCCTATAGCGCCATACAGATAGAGCTTAGAAAATGATTTTTTCTTTTTCATATTCTTCTTGTTTGTTATTTTTCGGGTGCAAAAGTACAGTAAAAATGGGAAATAGCAAAGTATAGGAATTTAAAATAGGTTAATTGTCATCTTTCTTTATCCGTTGTGTCTGCTTTTTTGTTACCTTTGCACTTGACATTGAGAATCAACATGTGTATCGGTGCTTTCGGGCACATTATTATAAAAGGATTATGAAAATGAAGTTTTCGATAGCGTATGCTGCCAAGTGGGGTCATGCCCTGCATGTAGAATTAACTTTTGCCGCCGCTGACGGCTATCAAGATACGATGGACTTGCCGATGACCACCCGGGACGGTTATCACTGGGAGGTGGAAATGGCGTCAAGGCAGAACCGCCATCATCCTTTCGTAGCTGTGGCTTACTGCTACTGCGTGAAAGATGCTGAGGGAAAGGTGCTGCGTAGGGAATCGCTCGCTTCTGCCCGCCAATATGTTTTTGATGAGAGTAAGAATTTCTATTTTCAGGACTATTGGCTGGAGGAGGATAATCCTTACGTGGAAAAAAATGCCTTCGTATTGCAGCAGCAGGTGAAGTTTACTGATGTCAAGCCGACCCGTCTGCCGCTCTTCGACCGTACCATCATCTTCAAGATTCATGCCCCTAAACTCTATGAGGGTGAGGCTGTGGCGCTGTTGGGAAATCATCCTACGCTTGGTAAATGGAATCCGGCTCATTTCCTGCAGATGCAGAACAATCATGGCAAGGACTGGGAAATATCGGTGAATGTACAGGCCATCGATGCGCCGATAGAATATAAATATGTGGTGATTGATGCCAAGACCCAGAAACTGAAGAGATGGGAATTCGGGGAGAACAGAACCTTTGGTATTACGGGTAATGAACCGGCTGGAGGACAGGGCGCTCCGCAGGGCGAAATACGTGTGTATCATCAGGATGTTTATGTGCTTCATGGCGGTGATTTCCGCATCAAGAGGGTTCCGGCTCATGCCCAGTTCAATTTCGATACCTATATCTTCGACCTCGACGGTACGCTGATTTCTTCTCTCCACGACCTGGCTGCAAGCTGCAATTATGCGCTGAAGCAGAACGGGATGCCTGAACGTACGCTGGAGGAGGTGCGCATGTTTGTAGGAAACGGAGTGAAGAAACTGATGGAACGTGCTGTGCCGGGAGGTTTGGAAAATGAAAAGTTTGAGAAAACCCTGCAGGATTTCCGCCAGCATTATATGGTGCACAACATGGATAACACAAAGCCTTATCCGGACGTGATGGAGATGCTGGAGGAACTGAAGAACAGGGGAAAGAACATTGCGGTGGTAAGCAACAAGTTTTATGCCGCCACACAGGAAATCTGCCGCCATTTCTTCGGCGATCTGGTGGATGTGGCAATAGGAGAGCGGGAGAATATCAAGAAAAAACCGGCTCCTGATACCGTAAACGAAGCTTTGCGCCAGCTGCATGCGGATAGAGACAGGGCGGTTTATATCGGCGACAGTGATGTGGATGTGATGACAGCGAAGAACAGCGGAATGCCTTGTATATCAGTACTGTGGGGATTCAGAGATCACGATTTTCTGCTGGCGCATGGGGCTTCTATCCTGGTATCATCACCATTGCAGATATTATAGAGTTTCCGGAAGACCATCATAGCGAATGGTCTTCCAGATATTTCTTGATAATCTCAAAGTAGGATTCGGATATCGGAATGCTCTGGTCGCCATAGGTGACGTGCTGCTGGTCTATCGTATCAAACTTTGTCATGTTGGCAAGGAACGAACGGTGTACACGCTTGAATTTCTCTCTTGGCAGCCGTTCTTCCAATTGCTTGAGGTTGCCCAGGGTTCTGATGTTAGGTCTGCCCTCAAGATGGAACCGGATATAATCTTTGTCGCAGTCAACAAACAGAATATCATCCAGCGGGATTCTCACGCATTTGTAATCTCGTTTTACCACCAGAAACCCGTCGCGCTTGATAGGGTTGTAGTTATCGTCCTGCATGTAGCTTTCGAAGACTTTCTGGCATGATCCCATAAAGTCATCGTAGGTGATGGGCTTGAGCAGATAGTCGAATGCATTCACTTTGTAGGCTTCGATGGCATACTCCTTGAATGCGGTGGTGAAGACAATCTTCACGTTCTTGGGTACAACCTTTGCAAATTCCAGACCGCTGATCTGCTGCATGTGGATGGCGAGAAAAAGTATGTCGAGATGGTTGTGATGGATGCCGTCTACAGCATCTATCGCACTTTTGTAGGCTCCGATCAAATGCAGGGTCGGAGTTTTCTCTATATACTGTTCCAGGAGTTGCAAAGCTTCCGGATCTTCATCTATGATGGCGCAATTTAAAATCATAATTTTACTGTTTTAGTGATTTTATTCTCGATTTCCGTAAAAACGAAAATTGTGTTTGTTTATTGTGTCAAGCTGCAGATTTTTTCAGATAAAAATCTATTTTCATGATTTTACCTTAAATTTGTTTAATCTATTTGGCTATTTGAGGAAAAAACCGTAATTTTGGAGATTGATAAGTCAGACTATAACTGTAGAATATGAAATACAATAAGAAACAACATACCAAATTGTCCTGTCGGAGCAAGTGTTTTTTCCTTGCCTTGGCTTTGGCTATGGCATCGGTTGATGCCACAGCCCAGAAGATTTCGCTTGGCTCTTGCATCACCCGTGACGGAGGTCAGTTTAAAGGCGAAATGGTGAGCGGAAAGCCGCAGGGAAAAGGTACTACCATCTATAAGAATGGGGATACCTACGAAGGCTCTTATATGAAAGGTAAGCGCGAAGGTTATGGCGTTTATACCTTCAGTGATGGCGAAAAGTATGAGGGACAGTGGATGCAGGACCAGCAGCATGGTAAAGGCACCTACTATTTCCAGAACAACAACAAATATGTAGGCCTCTGGTTCCGCGATTACCAGCATGGTCATGGCGTCATGTTCTATTATAATGGTGATAAATATGACGGCGACTGGTATAAGGACAAGCGTCAGGGACGCGGCGTTTATACTTATGCCAATGGCGCACAGTATAAAGGCCAGTGGATGAACGATATGAAGAATGGAAACGGCTTCTTCAACTGGGGAGACGGAACTACTTATGACGGTCAGTGGCTAGACAACCAGCGCTCAGGAAAAGGTACTTTCAAATATGCTGATGGCGATGTGTATATCGGCGACTGGAAGGATGATATCCAGGACGGAAAGGGTATCTATAAATTTCATAATGGCGACATTTATGAAGGCGATTATGTGCAGGGAGAACGCACGGGTATAGGCATCTTCCGCTCTGCAAAGGGCGCCAAGTATAACGGACAGTTTAAGGATGGCCTGCGTACCGGTCAGGGTACCTTCATCTGGAAGAATGGCGATATCTATGTAGGCGACTGGAGGGATGATCTGCAGAACGGCAGGGGCAAACTGACCAAGAAGAACGGCGACGTGTTTGAAGGTGAGTTCAAGAACGGCCTGGTTGATGGTAATGTCGTGATTCATTATGCTGATGGCAGAAGATTCAAGGGTGCCTATCACAAAGGTAAGCGTCAGGGACCTTGCATAGAAGAAGATAAAAACGGTAAGCGTTTCGAAGGAACCTACCGTAACGATGTGCGTGACGGAAGATTTGTAGAAAAAGACCGCAACGGACAGGTTACAGCCAAGGGAGCCTACGAAAACGGCAAACGATTTGAAGACTAATCTCTTCGGAAAATTAGAAAAATACAAAGAAATTATAAATAACGAGATAG
>JAJXBQ010000176.1:0-6893 GCA_021640525.1 Segatella copri | reverse complement strand
ATTCTCAGATATCCACGGCTGTTTGCCAGCCCTGGAAAAGGTCCTCGATTTCTTCGAGGCAGAACATTGTGACATGATGTGCATCATGGGTGATATCATCAACTATGGTCCCCGCAACCGTATTCCGGAAGGAATCGATCCTAAGGGTATCGTAGAAAGACTGAATGCGCTGGCTGACAAGATTATCGCCGTGCGTGGCAACTGCGATGCGGAAGTAGACCAGATGCTCCTCGATTTCCCTATCATGGAGACCTATGCCCTGCTGGTAGACGGAGGCAAGCGTTATCTCCTGACCCACGGACATGTATATAATAAGGAGAACATGCCGAAGGGACCATACGAGGCGATGATCTACGGACACTCCCATCTCTGGGAACTCTCTCATAACGAGAAGGGACAGGCCATCGTAAATACCGGCAGCATCACCTTCCCGAAGGGTGGCAATCCTCCAACATTCGCAACATTGGAAGATGGCAAGTTCACCATGTATCAGCTAGATACGCTTGAAGTGCTGGCTACAATGGAAGCATGAAAAAGTGAAAGTGAAAAGTGAATTGTGAATGTAATGCGAAATCCATGATATGGAATCGGTCACTTGTCACTCGTCACTTTCAAAACTAATCATAAAGTTCAAAGCTCAAAGTTCAAAGAATAATGATAGAAGAATACCAGATAAGAATTCTGCCCGAACAGGCAGCCAGCGAGGAAGGCATCAAGCGTTATCTCGCCAAAGAAAAGGGATTGGATGTAAGAACGCTCAACCAGGTGAGGGTTTTGAAGAGAAGCATCGATGCCCGTCAGCGCACCATCTTCGTCAATCTGAAGGTGCGTGCTTATATCAACGAATTTCCGCAGGACGACCAGTATGTCCATACCGAATATCCGGATGTGAGCAGCAGACCTCGTGTTATCGTTGTGGGTGAGGGACCTGGCGGCCTCTTTGCTTCCCTGCGCCTGATAGAACTGGGATACCGTCCTATCGTGCTGGAGCGAGGCAAGGATGTGCGCGAACGCAAGAAAGACCTCTCTAACATTACCAAGACTCAGAAGGTAGATGGGGAGAGCAACTACTGTTTCGGTGAAGGTGGAGCCGGTGCTTATAGTGACGGCAAACTCTATACCCGAAGCAAGAAAAGGGGAAGTGTAGATAAGATTCTGAACGTATTCTGCCAGCATGGTGCCAATACCAATATCCTGGCAGATGCCCATCCGCATATCGGTACCGACAAGTTACCACGCGTTATTGAAAACATGCGCAACACCATCATCAAGTGTGGCGGCGAAGTGCATTTCCAGACCAAGATGATTCGTCTGATCCTTGAGAGTGAAGGTAAACTGACGGCACCTGATGCTGCAGCTGGCGATAGGGTGATAGGCGTAGAAGCCGTGAATCTGACTACAGGTGCTGAGGAAACTTATCGCGGACCGGTTATCCTGGCAACAGGCCATAGTGCCCGCGATGTATACCGTTATCTCGCTTCGGCAAAGATAGATATCGAGGCAAAAGGCATCGCCGTAGGTGTGCGTCTGGAACATCCTTCCCAGCTCATCGACCAGATTCAGTATCACAATAAGAGTGGTAGAGGAAAATATCTGCCTGCTGCCGAATATAGCTTCGTTACTCAGGTAGATGGCAGAGGTGTCTATAGCTTCTGTATGTGTCCGGGCGGTTTTGTGATTCCGGCTGCTACAGGACCGGAACAGCTCGTGGTGAACGGTATGAGTCCGAGCAACCGCGGTACTGCCTGGAGCAACTCGGGCATGGTGGTGGAAACTCATCCCGAGGATGTGGCGCAGTTTGTGAAGGAACATCAGTCAGTCATCGAACAGCAGGAAATGAAGGCGCAGGAGAATGCTTCACTCTTCACTCCTCACTCTTCACTCCAGATGATGTACTTCCAGGAAATCGTGGAAAAGCAATGCTGGCAGCAGGGCAACATGAAGCAGACGGCACCGGCACAGCGTATGGCTGACTTCGTGAACAATCGATTGAGTTATGATCTGCCAAAGAGCAGCTATGCTCCAGGCTTGATTTCGAGTCCGTTGCATTTCTGGATGCCGTCTTTCGTGAGCAAGCGACTGCAGGAAGGCTTCAAGACCTTCGGCAAGAATGCCCATGGTTTCCTGACCAACGAGGCTACACTGATAGCGATGGAGACGAGAACCTCATCGCCTGTCCGCATCGTCCGTGACCGCGAAACCTTGCAGCATGTCCGCATCCAGGGACTCTTCCCATGTGGCGAAGGTGCTGGCTATGCAGGCGGAATCGTATCGGCTGGTGTAGATGGAGAAAGATGTGCAGAGATGTGTGCTGAGTATTTGAAACAACAATAAACGGATGCCTGGAATGATGAAATACAGAAAAACGGGAAAGTTTAGACTTGGCTTCTTGGCTTTACTCCTGAGTGTGCTCTTCGTGGCGTGTGGCTCGGGAGCGTCAGATGCTGACAGGCAAATCAAGAGCAAGACTGACCTGAAGGGGGCTGTGATAGGTGTGCAGCTCGGTACCACTAGCGACGGACTTGCCACAGAACTGGAAAAGGAAGGCGGTGGTACCAAGGTGGAACGGTACAACAAGGGAGCCGATGCCATCCAGGCACTCCTGCAGGGTAAGATAGACTGCATGGTGACCGATGAGGCGCCAGCCAAGGCATTCCAACGGGTGAACCCATCGCTCCGTATCCTGCCCGAAACCTTCGATGCGTCCTCTTTCGCCATCTGCGTGGCTAAGGATCATGCTGAGTTGCAGCAGTCCATCAATCATGCCATCCGCATTCTGAAAGAGAATGGCGTCATCGATTCCATCGTCAACCGCCATCTGGAACGGGGCATAGCCGTGGCTTATACGCCAAAGACTTCTGACGTGAAGAAGGTGGGACCGGAAGCGCTGCAGAAACTCGGCTTGAAGACGAGTCTGCGCTTTGCTACCAATGCCACCTTTGAGCCTTTTGAATATTACCAGAATGGCAAGATTGTGGGTATCGACGTGGATGTGGCGAATGCCATCGGCGATGTGATGGGCGTGGATGTCGAGATTCTTGATATGGAGTTTGATGCCATCATCACCTCTGTACAGGCTGGTAAGGCGGATGCGGGTATTGCCGGCATCACGGTTACTCCAGAACGGAAGAAGAATATCGGATTTACGGATTCCTATGCCGATGTGCGACAGGTTATCATGGTGAATTCCAATGAAGTGAAAACAGCTGGTAACCAGCCGGGAGTGATAGATAAGTTTAAATCCTGCTTCATAGATGACAACCGTTATCAGTATCTGTTGCAGGGTTTGGGCAATACGCTCATCATCACCTTCTTCGCCATCATCCTTTCCGTGATACTCGGAACGCTGATAGCTATTGTCAGAGCACGTCATGAACGTAAGGGCGACTGGAAGATTCCGAACATGCTCTGCCAGCTGTACCTCACCATCATGCGAGGCACGCCAACCATGGTGCAGTTGCTCATCATCTATTATGTGGTGTTTGCATCAGCAGATGTCAATAAGATACTGGTGGCTGTCATCGCCTTCGGCTTGAACTCGGCAGCTTATATTGCCGAGGTAATCCGCTCGGGCATCATGTCGGTGGATAATGGTCAGATGGAGGCGGGTAGAAGTCTTGGTCTTTCGTATGGCAAGACGATGCGTCTCATCATCCTTCCGCAAGCCTTCAAGAATGTGCTTCCGGCTATGGGTAACGAGCTTATCACTCTGCTCAAGGAAACCTCTATCAGCGGTTATATCGGACTGGTAGACTTGACCAAGGGTTCCGACATCATCCGAAGCATTACTTACGAAGCGATGATGCCGTTGGGTGTAGTAGCCTGCCTCTATCTCGTTCTTGTTCTCGGACTGAACGCAGGAGTGAGAAGGCTGGAGAAGAGACTGAGAAAGAGCGAAAGGAAATGAGGAATCCTGAAAGGGCAAAAGCTTTAAAACAATGGATAAAATGAACGAAATAATCAAGATAGAAGGACTTCGTAAACGCTTCGGCGACAACGAGGTGCTGAAAGGCATTACCACCTCGGTGAGGAAAGGTGAGGTGGTTGCCATCATCGGTCCGTCGGGTTGTGGCAAGAGTACCTTCCTGCGTTCCATCAACCTTCTGGAAGAACCTACCGAGGGTAAAATCTTTATTGATGATATGGATATCACATCAAGCGATGTTGATATCAACCGAATGCGCCAGAGGGTGGGTATGGTATTCCAGCAGTTCAATCTCTTCCCTAATATGACCATACGCCGCAACATCATGCTGGCTCCGGTAGAATTGGGTAAGATGACAAAGGAAGAAGCTGATGAGAAAGCAACGGAACTCCTGACCCGTATCGGATTGCTGGATAAGGCCGACAGTTATCCCGACAGTCTGTCGGGCGGACAGAAACAGCGCGTAGCTATCGCCCGTGCCTTAGCGATGAATCCAGAGGTAATCCTCTTTGATGAGCCGACTTCGGCTCTCGATCCGGAAATGGTGGGAGAGGTGCTGCAGCTGATGAAAGATGTTGCTGCCGAAGGAATGACGATGGTGGTGGTGACCCACGAGATGGGATTTGCAAGAGAAGTGGCCAACCGTGTTCTCTTCTTCAGTGACGGCTATATCACGGAAGACGGAAGTCCTGAGCAAATATTCAACCATCCGAAATCGCCAAGACTACAGGAGTTTCTGGGAAAAGTTTTGTAATAGTTTATAGTTAACAGTTACTTGATGACAATAAAAAAAGATGCATTACTGGTATATTCAGCAATGCATCTTTTTTATTTGATGGTCTACAATCAGTAAAATGTTAACTGTAAACTATTAACTATTAACAGTTTTCTTCTCAATAATCTCTTCAGCACGTTTCAGAGCCTTGCTGATGTGATCTGTGATATTATCCTTGCCAAGAATATTGTAGAAACCAGCCTTTTCCAACTGGGCGTTTACCTTCTCGCAAACACCGGAGAGTACAACCTGAATGTCCTCCTTCTGGCTCATCTCGCAGAGGTTGGTGAGGTTGTGGATACCGGTTGAATCAACAAATGGAACCTTGCGCATACGGATGACGCGTACCAGTGGACGGTCACCGAAAGCTGCCATCACTTCCTCAAACTTGTTACCGGCTCCGAAGAAGAAAGGACCATTGATTTCGTATACCTCTACGCCCTTCGGAATCGTATAGTGCTCCAGGTTGGTTGAGAGGAAGTCAAACTCCTTATTCAAGTCAATCTCATCATCGGTAATAGCTGTCACGTCGGTGGTTTCGCTCATTCGCTTCATGAAGAGCAGACAGGCGATAATCAGACCCACTTCAATGGCTACTGTCAAATCGAAGATGATGGTGAGGAAGAAGGTAATCAGAAGTACGGTTACATCGCTCTTCGGATTCTTCATCAATGCCAGGAAACTTCTCCATCCGCTCATTCCGTAAGATACAACTACCAATACACCGGCAAGACATGCCATAGGAATGTACTGGGCAAGAGGCATCAGAAAGAGGAAGATGAGCAGCAGAACTATGGCGTGGATGATGCCTGCAATAGGAGTCTTACCGCCATTATTGATATTGGTCATTGTGCGGGCAATGGCACCTGTTGCAGGAATACCGCCAAAGAGGGGAGAGGCGATATTGGCCAAACCCTGAGCTACCAACTCGGTGTTACTGTCGTGATGATCGCTGATTACACCATCGGCAACAGTTGCTGAAAGCAAACTCTCAATGGCTCCCAGAATGGCGATGGTAATAGCTGGTGATACAAGACTCTTGATGGTCTCCCAATTCATGACAGGTACCTGAGCTGCAGGCAGTTCGTTGCTGATAGAAAAGCGGTCGCCGATGGTCTCGATACTCTCAACGCCGGCAAACTGCTTGAGCAGTAAGGCTACAACGGTCATCAGGATGATGGCAATAAGAGAGCCCGGAATCTTCTTGCTGAACTTAGGGGTGATGGCGATAACCACTACGCTTACTACTCCGATAAGGGCACACCAAGGATCTATGGTGTCAAAGCTCTGGAAGTAGACGCCCCATTTCTCCAGAAAATCAGAAGGATTTGAAGTCAACGTCAATCCAAAGAGATCCTTGATCTGGGTCGTGAAGATGGTTACGGCGATACCACTGGTAAATCCCACAACGATAGGGTAAGGGATGTACTTGATGATGGTTCCAAGACGGAGAAGTCCGAAGAGAACCAGGAACAGACCAGCCATCAGTGTCGCTATCGTCAAACCTTCCATGCCATATTTCTGGATAATGCCATAGATGATAACGATGAATGCTCCCGTAGGACCACCAATCTGCACTTTGCTTCCACCGAAGATGGAGATGATGAGACCTGCTACAATGGCGGTGATGATACCCTTTTCAGGGGTCACGCCAGAAGCGATACCGAATGCGATGGCCAGAGGCAGGGCTACGATACCAACGATGATACCTGCCATGAGGTCAGACATGAATGTTTTCTTGTTGTATGTCTTTAAACAGGAAAACAAACTCGACTTAATTGCTAATGCCTTCATTTGAAAGTTTTAAAATATATGTAATTAATCTTGTTATCCGTTAAAACGTGTGCAAAGGTACTATATTTTTTTTAATTGGCAAAATGTTTTTCTGAGTTTCTCCCTTTTCTTCGATAATATTCTTCTTCGTATAGTAATATTCTTCTTTGATAGATATATTCTCCGGATAATACTTTTCTAGTTGAATCCTGATTTCTTTTCGGTCTTGGAATATGAGTACAATATTATTAATGCGCTTGCGGGTGTGCGCCCGCGCAGGCAGGCGTATGCATGTATAAAATAAAGTGTAGTGGTAAGAAAAACTCCAGAAAATCTTTATAAGTGTTAAAAAGGTACTAAAATCTCAACTTTTTTGCGAAAAGATTTGGTGGAATGAAAAATAGTTAGTACTTTTGCACT
>JAJXBQ010000175.1:0-6930 GCA_021640525.1 Segatella copri | reverse complement strand
GCTATATACATCTATTTTAAATATTTAATGTTGAATGTTTAATGTTGAATTTCTGATGCGATGCCGCCCTCAATTCAACATTTTGCAAAAGTACAATAAAAAATCGGGATAAACAAAAAAATCCAAGCAAATATATGTTTTGCTTGGATTTTTGTATTCTATTCCTGTCTTGCAGGGATTCTGTATTTTAATATTCACGTTCGATAAGTTCGAGACACATGCGGGAGTTGTGGTAAGGACATTTCCAGAAACCCGCCTTATCATCCTCCTTGTTCACCGTACCATCTTCCAGGATAGCCCAGTGCCACTCACCGTTCTTGTTATCCAGCAGATGCTTGGCTACATAATTCCAGCAGGAGATGGCAACCAGAAGATTCTCTTCGGTACGGAAATACTGATAGAGGTCGATATGTCCGATGATGTTCTCGCACTGCACCCACCACTGGCGCTGGAGATCATACTTATCTCCATCTTTCCAATGCTCATAAACCATACTGCCATCCGGACGTAAGCCTTCATCTGCTGCATCGGCTATACGACGGATGATGCGCTCAATCTTATGCAGCAATATCTTATCGTCCAAAACCAGCGCGGTTTCGTGGAGCAGCCAGGACGCCTCGATATCATGACCATAGCTCTCGATGTTGCGCTTGCCCTCCCACTCGTCATTGAAGAAGAGATCGAGATGATAAGTCTGCTTGTTCAGAAGCTTATCGGTGAAGATATCGAGCAGATTGCGGATGCTCTTCTCCAGTTCCGGAGTCTTCCATACACGATAAAGATTGGTATATGGCTCAATGATATGCAGATGGGTATTCATCGTACGGGAACCATTCTCATCCTTATCAGAGAGACGCATGTCTGCAATCGGATTCCACTCACGGGTCAAAGCCTCGATATATCCGTTGTTCTTGGCATCAAAGGCATGCTTCTCTATGTCATGATACAGAGAGATGGCGATATCCAACGCCTCCTTGTCGCCTGTTGCACGGGCATACTCCGAGAAACCATAGATGGCAAAGCCGATGGCGTAAGTCTGCTTCTTGGTATCGAGCGGATTACCCTGATAGTCAACACTCCAGTAGATGCCGCCATATTCCCTGTCGAGAAAATAATCGCGCACATAATCCTTGGCACGGGTGGCAGCCTCAAGATACTCCGGCTTCTTCAAGACACGATAGGCAGCAGAAAACGCCCAGAGGATACGGGCATTCATCACTGCTCCCTTCTCGGCTACAGGATGTACCTGGTCGTTACCGTCTACACGTCCGTAAAAGCCACCGTTTTCTTCATCTTTCACTTTCGTTAGCCAATAGCTGAGGATGTTGTTCTCCAGAACATCCCGCATCGTTTCTTTAAGATTTTCCATTTTTCCTTTTTTAATAGTGATTATTAGTTATGTTAAAACAATTATTTGCGGATAGGGAACTTCCAGGCAAGCACCATCAGCAGGAAGGCGATGACGGCTGGGAAGAGTGAGAACAATGACCATACCATCGTAAGCACAGAGTCGGTGACACTGGCTGGGTCGATCATCGTATTACCCATCTTATCTGTTATCATGTTGGCACCTGCCCAGCCCAGGAAGAGGGCGATGAGAGAACCGGAAATGGCGGTACCAAACTTCTGGCTCATCGTACCGGAAGAGAAGATAAGACCTGTAGCGGATGTTCCGAAATGCTCGGTATGATAGTCGGCTACATCGGCATACATAGACCACATCAATGGCGAATAGATACCGATACCCATAGAGGTAAGGATAACGATGGCTATCATTACCCAGATATAAGATGGATTCATCGGGATGAAGAAGAAGACAACCGAGAGAACCAGACAGAGTGCTGCAGCCCAGAAGAATGCCATGCGCTTGCTGCCTACCAGACGGGTGAACCAAGGAGATACACCACCGAAAATCATACAGGTTACTTCACCGAATGCCATGAAAACGGTATAGTTGATAATCAGTCCCTCAATGGTTACATTGCCATGCAGACAGTAATCAAACATATAGCCAGCTACGGCATAGCGGAATCCGTTGAAGAAGTTGGTGCACACGGCGATGGCTGTCATATAGAGCCAAGCCTTGTTGTGAACGAGGTCGGCAAACTGCTGGAAAGAGAACTTCTCAGCGCGCTTCGGCTTCAGACGTTCCTTGGTAAGGAGTCCGCAAGCCAATGTCATCACAGCTGCAATAATACCGAGCACGGCACCAATGACAGCATACTGATGTGCGGCTGTTCCACCTACCATTTTCTGGAGATAAGGGAAAGAGAGCAGGGTGACGAATCCCATGGCATAAGCACCCACCATACGGAAAGAAGAGAACTGGTTCTTCTCATCATCATCCTCGGTCATCACACCGAGCAATGAGCCGTAAGGCACATTCACCATGGTATATACCGCCATCATCAGCAGATAGAGGGCGTAAGCATAGATTCGCTTGCCCACAGGACCGAAGTCTGGTGTATAGAGCAAGAGGGCGAATATCAATCCGAAAGGAATGGCACCATAGATGAGCCAAGGACGGTAGGTACCGAAACGGCTCTGGGTACGGTCGGCAAGAGTACCCATCAGTGGGTCAGTAACCACATCGAACATGCGGGCTACGAGCATCAGTACTGCCGCATCCGCAAACGAGAGTCCGAAGACATTTGTAAAAAACAGAGGAAAAGCGATAGACATCACCTTCCATACAATACCACCCGCAGCGGCATCACCCAATGCATAAGCTATTTTTTCTTTTAAACGAGCCATTGTTTTTAATTGACAATTTATAATTTACTAAAAAAGGGATTCGCTCCCCATCTATATCTGATAATACGGATGAGGAGTACGAATCCCTACAATCTTAATACCTGAAACTTATTTACTTAAAGTCTGTTTATTTTTTGCCACCAAAGCCTTGATCTTCTCTACAGAGAACTGAGTACGATAATCATCCTTTGGTGTATTCATGCAGTAGTCTACCAATCGGTCGATGGTAGAAGTTGCCACATGCATGCGGGTATCAGAAGAAGCATAGTAGATGAATACCTTGCCATCCTCATCTGTAATCCAACCATTGGCAAAGACAACATTCATTACATCACCGATATACTCAGGACCTTCCGGTACGAGGAGATATCCACCTGGTTCTGCAATCACCTTAGTAGGATCCTCAAGAGAAGTCATGTACATATAGAGCACATAGCGGAGACCGCTGGCACAGCCACGAACACCGTGAGCCAGATGTAACCAGCCCTTATCAGTCTTGATAGGATGAGGACCCTCACCGTTCTTCACCTCCTGGATGGTATGATAGTGACGGGCATTGATGATCTTCTCTTCCTTGATTTCGGCATGAGTGATATCATCAACAAGAGCCCAACCGACACCACCACCAGAACCTGTATCGATGAAACCATCCTGTGGACGGGTATAGAAAGCATACTTGCCATCAACGAATTCCGGATGGAGAACCACATTGCGCTGCTGGCTCTTGGTCTTCAAGTCAGGAAGGCGCTCCCAGTTTACCAGGTCCTTGGTACGGGCGATGGCTGCTGTAGCTGTAGCAGCACTGAGGTCGCCTGGCTGTGCATCATCATGACGCTCTGCACAGAACACGCCATAGATATAACCATCCTCATGAGCTGTGAGTCGCATATCATAGATGTTGGTAGCAGGAACAACATCCTCCGGCATGGTGATAGGCTCATCCCAGAAACGGAAGTTGTCAACACCATTAGGACTCTCTGCTACGGCAAAGAAGCTCTTGCGGTCAGCACCCTCAACACGAACAACGAGGAGATACTTACCATTCCACTTGATGGCACCCGAATTGAGGGTAGCATTCATCATGATGCGCTGCATGAGATACGGATTGCTCTTCTCATCGAAGTCGTAACGCCACTCCAAGGGTGTATGTTCTGCGGTGAGGATTGGGTTCTTATACTTTTCGTAGATACCATTTCCCCACTCTACGGGTTCATTCTTACGGCTCAGCAATTCCTCATGATGAGCGCGGAGTGCTTTCACTTTGTCTTGAAATGTTGTCATATTTTGTTTTATATTAATGTTGAGTGTTGAATGTTGAATGTTGAGTGATGAATGTTGAGTATAAAATGCACATTGGACTAATGCCAATTCAACATTCAACATTCAACATTTATTTAACCTTTACAATATCTTTGGCAAAGAGGACTTTCTTTTCCTTCTTGAATGCCTTGAAGTCGTCAATGATGGCTCCATCGCCTACTCCAGGAAGATAGGCTTCCTCCTGAGGTTTATCCCAGGCATTACGCCAGAAGAGTACATAACTCAACTGATACTTCTGAAGTACAGGCCAAAGGGTTTGGGTAAACCAGTCCTTCTTGCTGGCGATACCTCGGCAACCCGTTTCGGTGAGGGCAGGAATCTTACCAACCTTCTTGGCTGCCTCCATCAGCACATCGAGCGTAGCAGCAAGGTTCTGCTGATAGTTGGCATCGCTGTTGTCGAACTCGTAGACATCAACACCCACCATATCCACATACTTCTCTCCCGGGAATCGCTCCAGGAATTTTTCTACCGTCTTCTCGTCGCTGAGATTTGGTGACCAAGCCCAAACGATGTTATTGCACCCTGCTTTAGTAAGTATATTTAGGGTTTTTACGTATAATTGGTTATATTGTGCAGGTGTGCAACTGCTAGCTCCCCACCAGAACCATCCGCCATTCATTTCATGCCATGGTCGGAAGATGACAGGAACCAGTTTACCATCGTTTGTCTTCAAAGAAAGGATGAAATCGGAAACCTTCTTGAGCCA
The DNA here is from genome assembly GCA_021640525.1 of Segatella copri. Taxonomy (GTDB): domain Bacteria; phylum Bacteroidota; class Bacteroidia; order Bacteroidales; family Bacteroidaceae; genus Prevotella; species Prevotella copri_S. Next base: position 2,147 of record JAJXBQ010000175.1, on the reverse strand, counting down.
TCCGTCGAACTTCTGTTGCTGGGCGCCTCCATCCAGGACAGCAGCTACAGCATCACCTTTCGGATCCCAGGCATTCTCGCCAGTAACCGGATTCCAAGGATGCCAACTCAAAGTGACGATGCCTCCTCTCTCATTTTGGGCAATGATTTCTTTTCGCATACGATCGAAAGACACGCCATCGAGGTTTTCCTTGCTGTCCAACTCTATTTTTCCTAGATCGAAACCCATCACAGCAGGATAATCACCTGTAGTGAGGAGTACATCGCTCTTTCCTTCATCCCATTTCCAAGTAGTACCATACACCGGATCATCCTGATGTCCGAGCATGATTCCCTTGTTCAATAATTTCTGCAGTCTGACCTTCAATTGCTCTGCCGGAGTATTGCAACATTGCTTTTTACCCTTGCAGCAGGAAGTATTGGCAGTCTGGACTGATGCGCCCGTAACGCCATCAACCTGTGCCATTGCTCCTTGCATCGCCATGAGGCAAGCTGCACCAATCAAAATTCTTTTTCCTATCATATATCTATTTCTTTAATTGCTGAATTATCCAAGCCTGCCATTCATCCCACTGCTCCTGATACCAGTAATGACCGGTCATCTGGTACAGACTCAAGGTCTTAGGCGCTTTTACCGAATTATAAAGTCCGTAAGACGATGTTGGGGGAACCACCTCATCATTATAACCGAAACTATACCAGCCAGGAACAGTGATACGACGGGCGAAGTTGACGCCATCATAATAGCGTGCACCTTCGAGTCTTGCCTCTTCCAAATCCGTAAGTTTCTGCTCTTTCCATGCAGCCCCCTGTGCCTTGCCTTCCTTATAGAAGTAGTGAGGCCAGCCGCCTGCAACTCCGTGAATCTCAGCTTCATAATCACACATGGCATCATGAACAGGAGCCAGGAAAGTGATTCGCTTATCGAGAGCTGCCACAGCGATGGAAAGGAATCCACCCTGTGATGAACCCGTTACACCGATAGTCTTTCCGTCCCACTCAGGGAGCGAAGCGATATAATCCACGCCACGAACAGCACCGGTTACTACCCGTCTGTAAGCATTGCGATAAGGATTCTCGAGATTGGTATCCCAGTAACCATTCAGTTCGCCATTGGCAAGATCATCATAAATTTTCTGCTGCATGGTAACAGGAACACCGTGAATACCGATTTCCAGTACGATGCACTCAGCAGGAGCCGTATAAGTATCGCCGGCATAAGGGCGTACACCCGCACCAGGTACACGGAGCAAAGCCGGATACTTACCTTCTTTTACCGGTACACTCAGGATGCCATACATCTTAGAACCCCATCGGTTGTTGTTATAACTGATTTCATATACATTCTTATCCTTGGTACAACGCTCAGGCAGAAGCACCTTGGTAGGATTGAGATCATTCTGTCTTGCCTCATCCAGTGCCTTCTTCCAGAAAGCATCGAAATCCTTAGGTTCCTGTGCGAAAGGCTGGATCTTCTCTGGAGAGAAACCTGCCGTGCAAAGTCCCTCGTAATCCTTGCCATCAACATGAGCGATAACCTTGAGGCGATAGAAGCCCGGTCTGTTCAGGCTGCCACACCATTTCATGGTTCCGTCCTTCAAGGTGGTACTTTTCTTCACCTCCGGAAACATTGCCGGTCCGGCTTCATAATCTACCTTCACCTGATTGAGTAGCGTACCGCTCTTTCTCACATTCACCGTGAAGTTAGCCTTTTCACCTACCCGGTAATTCCAGTCCTGATGGTCAGGAGTTACCGTCACAACGATGTTGTTTCCTCTGATTTGTGCGCTGAGGCTTGAAGACCCCAGCACACTCATCAGAACACCTATAATTATTAACCTAAAAACATTTGCAATTCGATGATTCATATTGTCGTTGGTAATCTTGTTAGTTAAACATTCTGTTTTACGGTTGCAAAGTTAGGCATAATTTCCGATATATCCGTGTATTATTTTGCTGAATAAACATACTTTGTTGCAAAGGCAGAAAAATATTCGAAAATATCTGAAAGCAGAAATAAGAATTGACGCACATCAAGTCAGAAAAAGCAAAGAAAACAACAAAACACACACTCTATTTAACTCAAGAATTGAGCGAAAACAACCAAAGATCAATTAACAAAGCACAAAAGGTTATGACAATTCATAT
>JAJXBQ010000006.1:12356-30491 GCA_021640525.1 Segatella copri | reverse complement strand
AGATATATGTAATGACAATAAGAATGGAGATGAAACAGGAAAAGATAAGAAAGATAGGCGTCGCTTCGGCTTTGGGCTTGGTGGTGCTCGTAGTGCTGGGACTGTATGGCGCCAGCAACTATATGCTCAATTATTCGCTCAACTATCCGAAGGAGGAGAGAATGACGGCTGAGCATTGGAAGAACAGAATGAAGAACGAGTGCCCCTGGATGATTGGCTGGATGGACTCAGTGTATCAGCACCATTGCGTGAAGGATACCTTTGTCACGATGCCGTCGGGCTACAAGGCGCATGCCATCTATCTCTATGCACCGAAGACTACGGAAAAGACAGCCGTGGTGGTGCATGGCTATCAGGTGCGCTCCGAGGGAATGCTGCACATCGCCTATCTCTATAATCACGATATGGGGTATAATGTTCTCCTGCCAGATCTGTATGGACATGGAGAAAGCGAGGGCAACCATATCCAGATGGGATGGAAGGATAGATGGGATGTGATCAGATGGTCGGAAATCGCCAATGAGATTTTTAAAGTGAAGGGTGAAGAACAGAGATTGAAGGGTGAAGAACGAAGAGCGAAGAATACCCGTCAGGTGATTCATGGTATTTCGATGGGTGCGGCAACCACGATGGCAGTATCGGGAGAGAAGACTCCCGATTACGTGAAATGCTTTGTGGAGGACTGCGGCTATACCAGCGTATGGGATGAGTTTGCCGCTCAGCTCAAAGACCAGTTTGGTTTGCCTTCCTTCCCGCTGATGAATACCACTTCCGCCCTTTGCCAGCATCGCTACGGCTGGTCGTTTGCCGAGGCTCAGCAGATAGAGCAGGTACGCAAGAGCACCAAACCGATGCTCTTTATCCATGGCGACAAGGATGCCTTCGTGCCCTACGCCATGCTTCGTCCGCTTTATGAGGCAAAGACGAAGGGCAGAAAAGCCATCTTCATCGCCAAAGGTTCCGTTCATGCCATGGCATATCGTGACCATCACGAGGAATACACCCGCATCGTGAAAGACTTTGTTTCGAAGGGAGAATAATTTATTCTCCGATATGTTGTCCCACCACATACCCCGTGGTCCAGGCAGCCTGCAGATTGAAGCCGCCGGTGATGGCATCGATGTCGAGCACTTCGCCGGCAAAGAAGAGGTGAGGGCACACCTTGCTTTCCAGGGTATGCAGGTCGATGTTGCTGAGGCTGATGCCGCCGCAGGTAACAAACTCCTCCTTGAAGGCTCCCTTGCCGTTCACCTGATAGAGGTCGTTGGTGAGGGTTTCAATCAGCAGGTTGCAACCCTTCTTTCCCATTTCGCTCCATTTCTTCTCGGGCGCATATCCCATCTTCTGAATCAGGAAGAGCCAGAGGCGGGATGGGAGATTGTAAGGGCGAATGCTTGCCAGCTGCTTCTGCGGGTTGGCGATGATGATGCCCTGGATGTTCTCTTCCACCAGCGAGCGGTTGCTCTCGTGTACCCAGTTTACGGAAATTCTGATCTGATAATTGTTCTCGTGCAGATAGCGGGCAGCATGGGATGAGAGCTTCAGCACGGCAGGACCGCTCATGCCCCAATGGGTGATGAGGAGCGGACCCTCTGCCTTCAGCTTGGTTCCTGGAATGCTGGTATATACCGGCTCTACCACCGTGCCCATCAGATTCTTGAAAGCCTTGTCGGCGATGTTGAAGGTGAAGAGCGATGGGATAGGCAGCTCTATCGCATGTCCCAGGTCTGAGAGATGCTTGAAGTTCTCTATTTTCGGATGACCGCCCGTGGTGATGGCTACCCGGTGGAAGGCAATCTGCCTGATTTCGGAAGATGTCTTGAAGTCCAGGAGCAGGCGCTCATCCTCCAGTTCGGTGATGGCGGTGAGCTGGTGGTTGCATTGTATCTTCACGCCCAGTCGCTTGGCGGTATTCACCAGACAGTCGATGATGCTGTGCGAATCCTGCGATTGCGGAAATACGCACTGGTCTTCCTGCGTAACTAGTGGCACGCCGTTCTCCTCAAACCAGTTGAAGGCATGCTGGTAGTCGAATCTCTTGAAGAGTCGCTTCATCAGTTTATGTCCGCGGGGGTACGCCTGTTTCAGGTCGGAAATCTCCTCAAAGGAATTGGTAAGATTGCATCTTCCTCCTCCCGTGATTTCCACCTTGGCGAGAACCTTCGAATTCTTTTCGAAAATCGTGATGTCGGCGTGAGGGAAGTTGCGCTTGGCCTCTATCGCCGCAAAGAATCCAGCGGCACCCCCACCAATAATTGCAATATGTAGTGATTGTGGCATATCGTATTTTTGGATGATTAGGGTGCAAAGGTACTGCTTTTCTTTGATAAAAGAAGAAAAGTTCCCCTTTTTCTTTTGCAGATACGATAGATTTTTGTAACTTTGCGCAAAAATCATAGTATATCAAGTATCAAATAGATTTATGGCAAAAAGAGAATATGTTGAGGCCAACAAGCGTTGGCTGGAGGAAAAGGCAAAGGAGGAGGGCGTTATGGCACTGCCTCGTGGTATATATTATAAGGTGTTGAAGCAGGGTGACCCGAAGGGAGCACAGCCTAGCCGACGCAGCATCGTGACGGCCCATTACACCGGTTGGACCATCAACGGCAAGAAGTTTGATTCCAGCCGTGGCGGTACGCCATTCGCCATGCGATTGAGCGACCTGATTGATGGCTGGATTGTTGCCATGCAGCAGATGCACGTGGGCGACCAGTGGGAACTTTACATCCCAGCCGAAATGGGATACGGCAAGTTCTCGCAGCCGGGCATCCCAGGCGGTTCTACCCTGATATTCGAAGTAGAACTGCTGGGTGTGGGATAACCCGGATACTTGAAATTATAAAGATCATTACGATAAGAGAGTCTTGTCCGGCTACAGTCGATTCAATTCATCTTCCGCACTGTTCATGCCGTTGTATCTTCCCTTGCGCTTGTTGAATTTCCAGGTTATGGTCAACTTGTAGCTCCATAGCTTGTAATCCTCAGTCTGGGAGAAGTCAACGGCATGCTCGTGGTTTCGCTCCTTGAAGAGCTGCTGATGGAAGAGGTCGTTGGCACTGAAGGCAACCTGTAATCTGCCGTCCATCCACGATTTGTTGGCACCAAGACTCCAGTTCTGGTTGGGGCGGAACTTCGTTTTGCCCACTTGCCCTCCGTTGTCAAAACTGTAGGAGAGCGACAGCTGATAGTCGTTTGGTAGCGTGAAGTAATTATCAAACGATGCATTCCAAGTTGCTCCGTTGTAACTGATTAGCTCTCCATGATCATTTACAGAGAAGCGCTGGTAAGTGATGCTTGCATTGACATTCGGACGCCAGCAGCCGAAGGCGTGTCCCCAGTTGAGATATGCCATGTATTTCTGAATCTTGTTGAAGTTCATGAATGTACTCACGTATCTTACGGGCTTGTCTTCCGGCACTTCATGCACATACATGATGGAGTGGTCGATACGGGTATATCGCAGCATTCCCATGAAATCTTTCCACTGCACGGAGTAGGTCAGACGATAGGTATTGACAGGCTGCAGCTTCGGATTGCTGATCTGATACTGAAAGCGCGAGATATAGTAGATGTTCCCGCTGAGCTGACTGAAAGAAGGTCGGGCAGTGGTAGTTCGGAAGCTGAGCGAGTGATGCCACGATGGTTCGTTGAGAGTGATACCAAACGATGGAAACCACTGGTCGTAATGGCGCTCCATATTGTCGGGAGATTCCTCTGACAGATTGGTGTATCGGGAGGTGAGATGCTCGTATCGGATGCCTGCCCACCAGTTCCATTTGCCAACTCCACCCTGATATTGCAGGTAAGCAGCCGTCTTGGTATCGTGGTTTTTGTATTCCGTAGTTCCGAGCATATCGGCAGAACTTTCGGTTCTACCCTTGCCTTCCATCAGGCTCCATTCGCCACCATAGTTGATGGAATGTTTATCAGAGATGAGTTGCTTGACTTCGATTCTTCCACTATAGATGTCGTAGCTCGAATTGGAACGGTTGAGGGTTTCCTGCATCTCGCTACCTTCTTTCTCCGTGATAGGTTGTCTGTCAGAATCCTTGTTTCTGGCATAGTCCAGATAAATCTGTGATGAGAGATGCTTCGACCATTTAGCCAGATGGAAGAGGTTGAAGTGGTGGCTGCGCTGGTGTCCCCATTGCTGGCTCTCCGCATCATAATACTTCATCTCGCCATCAGCTTCAGAAAGCTTCATCTCTCTATTTGTATCTTCTCCTGCTGGGTTAGGATAGCGATAGTACTGCTGCTGTTTCTCGCTTCTGCCGCCATTCAGCCAAAGCCCTTCCCATTGTATTCCCACTTCGTGTTGCTTGCTGAGCAACCAGTCGAAGTTGAGTTCTGTAGCGTTATAATTTGCCTTGTTCTTGCCATGGCGGTCGGTTCCGAAGAGATATTCGCCATCTTTGGCTCTTACGAGCGCTTCCTGTGGCTGATGCACATTGTATCGGTTGTCTGTGTAGCCGTAAAATCCTGTGAGCGAAATCTTCTTCGTTACCCAACCCAGAGTCAATTCCTCGTGGTTGGTGTTCACCTCGCTCAACTTATCATACACCTGCATCTTGCCGAATATACCCTCGTCTGTTCTTCTCGTCAGGATTCTCAGTACGGCTCCCGTCGTTGCATCATATTTTGCACCAGGAGTGGTAATGAGTTCTATTTCATCTATCAGCTTTACATCGAGATGAGAGAGTTCGGTTGAGGTAGCCTTTCTGTCGTTGAGATAGATGGTGGGTGCTCCCAGTCCGTTTACCTCCAGGCTTCCGTCGGCGGTTTGTTTCATACCGGGTATGTGCTTCAATACATCTTCCAGCGTCGGCTCCTTTGCCAATGGTGTATTGCGGACACGGGTAACTAAGGCATCGTTCCTCATCTTATACATCGGGCGATGACCTGTTACGGTTACGGCTTGAATCTCTGCCTCCTTATCAGCTTTGATCTCAGCTTCTTGGTTAGCTTTGATCGAATCTTTTTCCGTCTGTATCGAGTCTGCGGAAACTCCGGATGTCGGGAATTTCCCGTTTTGTGCTGTTGCACAGGTGGCGGTGGCTAGCATCGCCCATAAAACTGTTTCTTTCTTCATATTCTTCCTTGTTTTTTGTTTTCGTTTGCAAAGGAACAGCTTTTTGGGCTCAAAATCGCAAATAATCATTACTGAAACATTACGCTGGCAAAATAATCTTGCTTCACCTTATTATATATAGTGAAATCTTCGTACCTTTGCATCGAAAAAAGAAAAAATGATATGAATAGAAGAATCAAACAAGTCTGGCTGCTCGCCATTCTTTCCTCCTTTCTGCTGATAGGCTTGCAGACCTATTGGCTCTACAATAGCGTGACCTATTCGATGGGAGAGATGGGGAAGAAAAATGCCGAAAAGGCGGAACAGACAATTATTGCCTATCAGACAAATATCGGAGCGGCGGTAAAAGAAAAATCACATATCGGTTATGTCGTTTCGGCATATTTTTCAGACTTCAAGGGTCCCTGTACTACGGTTTGCTCTCCCCTGGATACGGATACAATCATTGGTGGAGTGGTGTATATCAAGCCGGGATTCGGTAACGTGATGGAGAAGAGAGATACTTTCGATTTGCGTGAGACGGATTCCAACAATTCTTTTGATTGCCTGAATACTTATATCACTTACCAGCTTACCCGTTTTGACAAGGAGCATTTTGATCGTTTCGTCAGTAGGAAACTGGGTAATGGTTTCATCGACTCAGAGATGAAAACGGGCAAGCATCGCCTTTGGCTGACAAGAATCGTAGAGCCTCCTACCTTGTTTCATCACGAAATGCTGGTGGAAGTGCCTTTCAATCCTATCCAGTATCAGTCGATGCAGATGAGGATGCAGGTGCCGATGCTGCCCATCCTGAAGGGAATGATGTGGCAGATGATAGGAAGTCTGCTGGTTACCATCTTGCTTCTCCTGAGTATAGCTTATCTCATTAAGGTGCTTCTCCTGCAGAAGAAGGTGGATAAGATGCGAAGCGACTTCGTGCATACGATGATTCACGAGTTGAAGCGCCCCGTGCAGACGCTGAAGATGTGTGTGTCCGTATTCTCTGCTCAAAAGACAAATACAGAAAAGGCAGATTCAGAAAAGACAGATGAGAAGGATGAGAATGCCCTCATCATGGAGACCGTAAGAGAGGAGAGCGATAACCTGACAGCCTATCTCGCCAAACTCCGGGAAGTAATCAGGGCAGAGGAACATATCCCGCTCCAGATAACTTCTTTCGATATCCATGCCGCCTTGCAGAATCTGGCGGCAGTTTATCGAAAGAACAGGCAGAAGGAGGTGAATGTTTCGCTCGATTACCAGCGCACTTCCAATCGGATGATGGGAGATAGAGACCAGCTTCTGAATGTGGTCAGCAATCTGATGGAGAACTCGGTGAAGTATTCCGGCGACATCGTCAATATCCATGTTGTCTGCCAGGATACCGGGAAGGGGGAAGTTATGATTTCTGTATCTGATAATGGAATCGGCATTTCGCCCGACGAGCAGCAGAGAGTCTGGACGAAGTTCTATCGCAGCAATGCTTATCCGGATATGATGCAGCCAGGCATCGGCTTGGGTTTGAGTTTTGTTGATATGATTGTGAAGGCCCATGGGGGCAGGAAAATGATGCAGAGCGAAGTGGGCAAGGGAACCAGGATTTCAATCGTCATCCCGCAGCGCTCCTGAAGCATCCGGTTTAACGCTATAAACAACAGAAAAAATGATCAAGATATTATTTGCAGACGATGACTTGAAGTATTCCATGTTGCTGAAGAGTTTCCTGCAGCAGCATGGCTACGATGTGACTTATGCCGGCAATGGCAAGAAGGCATGGGAGCAGTTCCCGGAAGTGAAGCCCGACCTGGTTTTGCTCGACATCAATATGCCGGAGATGGATGGCTATGAGGTGGCTGAGCGCATCAGAGTCATTGACCCGAAGGTACTTATCTTCTTCCTCACCGACCGTACGGAGAAGAACGATCGACTGAAAGGTTTCTCCCTGAAGGCAAACGATTATCTTGCCAAACCCTTCTATCCGGAAGAGTTGCTGGCAAGAATAGAGGAACGGTTCTCCATGAATGAGAGTGAGACGATAGAAGAGGAGGTGTATCATTTCGGAGAAACCACCTTCTGTTATAACAACAATGAGCTTCGCACCCGTTCCTCTCGTGTGCTCATTACCAGCCGACAAGCCGATATCCTCCGTCTGATGGCGAAGAATATCGGCAATGTAGTAAGCAAGGAGATGATACAGGAGGCGGTGTGGGGTACTGTGAGCTATGCCAACTCCCTGGCTGTGAATGTGCAGATGACGTATCTCCGCCATGCTCTTCAGCATGATGCGACCGTTAAGATTGAGTCGCTGAAGAAAAAGGGATATGTTTTGTCTGTTATTTCTCCAGAGTAACGATGATGTAGCTTCTGCCATCCTCTTTCAGACCTCTTTCCTGAATGGCCTTGGTGCCCTCTTTCAAGATATCGATGGCTCTGATCTTGCTGGGAGAAATCTTGTAGAATTCCTCTTTAGTCAGTTCCTGCTCTCTGCCCTTGATCAGATAGTGAGGGTCTAGCTTGGGGGCAGGAGGTGTGGTAGTGGTGATGATATGAATCTCTATCACATCTCTTTTGGGTGTCGGCAGGACGTTGGTGTTTACCTGGTAATTCTTGATGGTTTTACCGATGAGTTCCTTGCCGGTGAAGTTTGGAATGCGCTCGCCGTCAATGCTGTAGATACGCAGGGTATCTGCCTTGGATGCCATACTGCTGGTTATGCCCAGCAGGGCAAATGCAATAGTGAAAATATACTTTTTCATAAGCGTGAAATGTTTATAATTCAGCGTGAAATGTTTTATCATTCGTTTAACTGTGCCAATGGAAGTAGCTGATAACTACCATCTTGCGTTTCTGTGATATTGATGGTGTAATGCTGCATGTTGCCGTCGTTGTCTAGGGTTGAGATAACGATGTTATCGCCTTGGCGGTTGATGGTCAGCTGCTCGGCAGAAGGCAGGGCGGCAGAGGCTACTTCATAAATCTGATTGAAATCTTCATGAATGCTTCTTTCTGTTTCAGAAGAGGTCTTTTCGGCATTGCCGGAAGTCTTCTCTTTGTTTTCTGAAGTCTTCTCCGTATTACCTAAAGAGGTCTCTGCTGTCTTCCCAGCATCTTTCTCGCTTCTTTCTGCGATATTCTTTCTTTTTGCAAGTACCATCTTGCTTGACTTCATTTCCTGCGGGGGCACGATATCCTGGGTTGCAGCCAGGAAGAGGGAGTCGGCACGTTCCATTTTTTCGTACGCATTCAGGTTCCCGTCTTCATCCTCGGAAGATGGCTGCGAGCGAACCACCTGCTCTGTAGGAACCAGGTTGGCAAGACCAGGTTGTTCGGAAGAGGATGAGAAATAATCCTTGATAGGGAAGAGCAGGAAGATGAGTCCTGCCAGCATCGCCGTAGCGAGAAGAATGGCAGAGAGGCGTACCCATCTTGTTTCGTGGTTCTTTGAAGCTGCAAGGGACATCTCTTTCATTTGCGGCTGTCCATCAGCTTCTTCTTTTCTGTCCAATTCTTCCATCATTTCCTCTTCCGTCAGAAGAATATTCGGAGTATAGTTCTCCATTCCCAGCATCAGGTTTCTGATGTCGAGATCCTCATCCGTTAAATCCTTATTCTCGCAATGGCGATAGAAATCAGCCAATGCCTGTTCTTCCTCCACGCTGGTATCAGCATCGAGGTAGCGCTCTATCAGCTCATGGCGATAGGTTATATCTTCTAGTTTCTTCATTTCTTTCCTTTTTAGAGTTTATGACTTCATCATTTTCAACAATGATCTTCTTGCTGCAGAAATCATCGTCTTGGTGCTCGTCTTGTTGGCTCCACAGATTTCGGCAATCTCATCGAGGCTCTTTCCCTCGCTTCTCAATAGCAGCATTCTTCTCTGCGTATCCGGAAGCCTGTTCATCGCCCTGTTGAGTCGCCTTTGCGTATCTTCGCCGATGATGGTCTGGTCGGTACGCTCGGTTGCCGTACAGATTTCTGCAGGATGCTTCATCTGTTCCAGCGATGCAGTCTGGGCTTTGTTGCGTCTCAGCTGGTCGATGCAGAGATTCCTGGCTATCGTCATACCTAAGGCCTCGATGCTCTGGTATTTAGAGAGCCTTTCGCGCATCTTCCAGAGCTTCACCAGGGTTTCCTGCACGATGTCATCGGCTTCTTCGGCAAGGGTTCCTGCCGAGAGATAGCGTTGACAATGTGCCGTCAACCTGGGGCGCATTTCCTGGACGATATGTTCAAATTCTGTTTCTTCCATTTGTTCCTTTTTATGTGTATGACGCAAGAAGAGGCGAAAGGTAAACAAAAAAATGCTACCTTCGCACATTTCCGTGCAAAGATAGCATAAAAATTTGAGATATAGACATATCTTTTATTTTATTTGTGGATGAAGTGGATTATTCCTCTGTTTTTGCCATCATTACAATGATATTACAGGTACAGAAAATCAGTGATGTAACAGCTTTGTAATACTTATGTTTTACGGTAGAAATATCTTCTCCTTACCTTTGCAGTCGAAATGAAGAAGATTTCTTTCTGCATCAGTAGGAAAAGATTTCATTCGGAATAAACAAAATCAGATTTACGTGTATATAATAATAAGGTAAGAAATGAAGAAGAAAACGTATTTGTTGATGGCACTCTCGATGGTGTCGATGGGAATGAATGCCCAGAATTTAGAAAGCAGCTCTCTGGAGAAGGGCATTGAGGAATTCACCAAGTCGATGACCATTGGTGGAACCATCCGCTCCAAGTATGAGTACCAGACCGAAGAAGGGGAGGGTCGATTTGAGGTGCGTACGGCTCGTATCAATGTAGCAGGAAATGTAACAAAGGAGGTTAGTTATAAGGCTGAGATTGATCTCTGTGATGAGGGTAAGATCAAGATGCTCGATGCTTATACCCGCATCAAGCCTTGGAAAACTCTGCAGTTCACCATCGGTCAGGAACGTGTGCCATTCACTATTGATGCTCACCGTTCTCCTCATCAGCAGTATTTCGCCAACCGTTCTTTCATCGCCAAGCAGGTGGGAAACGTTCGCGACGTGGGTGCTGAAATCGGATACACTTGGAATGTAGGTTTTCCTATCGTGGTAAATGCCGGTATCTTCAACGGTTCTGGTTTGACCAACCAAAAGGATTACTGGACCAAGGGTGTCAACTATTCTGCCAAGGCACAGTTCCTCTTCCCGAACGTGAACCTGGTGTTGAGTACCCAGAAGATCAAGCCGTCTGATGTTACGGTTACGATGTATGATGGTGGTATCACCTTCCATAAGGGTGGTTTCATTGCTGAGGCTGAGTATCTTTACAAGCATTACAGCAAGGATGCCTTCCACGATGTTCATGCATTCGATGGTTTCGTATGCTATGACATTCCGGTGGCTAATCCTAAGAGCCTCATCAGAAAGGTTTCTCCTTTGGCAAGATATGATTTCATGAGCGACCACAGTGATGGTACCCGATATGGCGGTTCTGATACCGAACTGGGTGCCTTGAAGATCAACGATTACAAGCGCCATCGTGTTACTGGCGGTGTAACCCTGAGCCTTGCCAAGCCATTCATCTCTGATATCCGTATCAACTACGAGAAGTATTTCTATCGTAAAGGTGGTATAGCTAAAGTTTCAGAAAAAGATAAGATTGTTGTGGAGTTCATGACAAAATTTTGATAACAGTTAATAGTTTATAGTTTACAGTTAATAGTTTATAGTTAATAGCCAACAGTCATCTATAAACTATTAACTATAAACTATTAACTCATTACAGCATTCCCTTAGAGCTAGGAAGCTCGAAGTGATAGATGTCTCTCTTTACAGCCATTTTCAGCGAACGGGCAAGTGCCTTGAAAATGCCTTCTATCTTATGATGCTCGTTTTCGCCCTCAGCCTTGATGTTGAGGTTCATCTTTGCCGCATCACTCAGACTCTTGAAGAAATGCTTGAACATCTCGGTTGGCATTTCGCCTACCTTCTCTCTGTGGAATTCTGCATCCCAAATCAACCATGGACGGCCACCGAAATCCAATGCTACCTGACAGAGACAGTCATCCATCGGCAGACTGTAGCCGTATCTTTCTATTCCTCGCTTGTCGCCGAGCGCCTGCAGCAGGCATTCACCCAGGGCAATACCCGTATCCTCAATGGTATGATGCTCATCCACATAAAGGTCGCCCTTGGTATGGATGGTGAGGTCCATCATGCCGTGCTTGCCTATTTGTTCCAACATGTGGTCGAAGAAACCAAGACCGGTAGAGATATCGCATTTACCAGAACCATCGAGATTTACCTTGATGTAGATATCCGTCTCCTTGGTGGTGCGCTTCACTTCTGCGATGCGGTCGCCGGCAAAGAGAATCTCGGCTATCTTATCCCAGTCCATGCCATCCTTTCCAAGAATCAGACTCTTGCAACCCAGGTTTTCGGCAAGCTGGGCATCGGTTTCACGGTCGCCGATGACATAACTGTTTGCCATATCGTAGGCAGGGTTATCGATGTATTCGGTCAGCATACCTGTGCCCGGCTTTCTCATAGGTGAGTTATCCTCAGGAAAGTGGCGGTCGATGTGCTGCTTGGCGAAGTGGATGCCCTCGCTCTCCAGGGTCTGGATGATGAAGTTGTGGACTGGCCAGAAGGTATTCTCCGGGAAGGAGTCGGTGCCCAGTCCGTCCTGGTTGCTCACCATCACCAGCTCGTAGTCGGTATGCTGGGCAATGAAGGCGAGGTTGCGGAATACGCCCTTGGTGAATACCAGTTTCTCGAAGCTGTCAATCTGTTCGTCTTCAGGTTCCTGAATCAACGTTCCATCGCGGTCGATGAAGAGTAATCTTGTCTGTTTCATGTCTCTTATATATGTTAATACGATTAATTTTTTTCAATCTCTGTAGTTGCCATCTTCTGGCTTTCCTTCATTCTCTGTTTCTCTTCGTCTTGCACCTTGTAAGAGCCGAACTGATAGGCAAGCGAAATGCCGAGCCAGCTCAAGGCGTAGATGATGAGCAGGAAGGTGATGGTGAACACCAGGAAGAGGAGTGGGGTGAAATAACCCGGCACGCCGAGCGGGTCGCCATCAAGTGCACCGAGCTGTGAATAGAACTGTGCGATGATGAGGATGATGGAAGGCAGGGCTGCGATAAAGGTAGCGATGCCTACGATAATCATGCCGAGAAAACCGGTCAGAAAGAAACCTCCGAAGTGGCGGAGGATGCGAAGGAGGGATTTTCCTATCTTGCGCTTTTCGCCCTTAGGACACAGTTGCTTTCTTGGCAGAAGATGCCAGAATGATACGATAGCCATCACGATAGTGGCTCCGTAAATGATGGTTTGCAGAATGAATGAAGCCATCGGATTCACGGCTCCCCAATCGTGAAGCGGTTTGTTGGGGAGAAGGAAATAGAGTACGATAGCCAGCAATACTGCAAATGGAACATGGGTAGCCCATGTCTGTTTTACGAGTGATCTGAAGTCACTTGTTATGGTATCGTATGATGCTCTCATGCAGGAAGTTATACTTCGGTGCTTAAATAATTCATTTACTTCCATAACTATCTTGTTTTAATTTCTAATTATCGCTTTTTTTTTTACCCTTTTACCCTTTTACCTTTTTACTTTTTTACCCTTTTACCTTTAAAAGTTTCTTCTGAATTCAGAGCAGGTAATGGCGGTAGCGATAGCCACATTCAGACTGTCGGCGGTAGCTCTACCTTCCGGAAAGTTAGGGATGAGCAGTTTGTGGTTCACCTTCTTTGCCAGAGCAGGCGAGATGCCTTTTCCTTCGTTTCCCATCACGATGAGTCCACGGTTTTCGAGCTTTTGCTGATAGATATTGTCGCCATCGAGCAGGGTGCCGTAAACGGGAATATCAGCAGGAAGTGATTCTACCAGTCCCAGCAGGTCGCCATATTCTACCTTCACTCTTGCTATGCTGCCCATCGTAGCCTGAATCACCTTCGGATTGTATACGTCGGCAGTATCCTGACTGCAGTAGATATGGGTGATGCCAAACCAGTCGGCGATGCGGATGATGGTGCCCAGGTTGCCTGGGTCCTGAACGCCGTCGAGTGCCAGACTCAGTTCGCTGGTATTAATAGAGTAATCTCCTGATGTTGCCTGTTTGAATACGGCAAGTACCTGTTGCGGATGTTGCAGGAAACTTACCTTCTTCAGTTCTTCATCAGTAACCTCTATCACTTCGGTTTCAGCCCCGAAGTGTTTGCCCCGGAGCCATTCGCCGGTAGCCACAATCAGGTCGGCAGGTTGCAGAGCGAGCAGATCGTCTACCACCTTGAAACCTTCGGCCACGAACTTTCCTTCTTTATTTCTGTTCTTCTTCAGTTCGAGCGAACGTATGTACTTTATTTTATTCTTGCTAATCATTTATTTTTTGTCTATATGTGTGCAAAGGTAACATAAAATATAGACATTTCAAAATAAAAAGTGCTAAATATTTTGTATTTAATTTGTTTTGCATTATCTTTGCATATCAAAAACGATAGATATTTTGAAAAAAGAAACGATTTCATTACTTGCCTTGCCGCTGCTCATAGCATCTTGTTCTTCAAGCAAAATGGTGCCGGAAGGGGAGTATATATTAAATAAGGTGGAAGTGAAGAGCGACTCGGCAGGGTATAATGCCGGGGCGCTCAAGCAGTATGTGCGCCAGAAAGAGAAACCGAAACTCTTCTCGCTCTTCAAGAATCCTTTCAGCAAGAAGCCTGTCATCTACGATACTTTGCAGGCGCGGCTCTCCTGTCAGGATCTGCTTACCGCCATGCAGAACCAGGGCTTCATGCATGCCGGGGTGTCGCTCTATACCACCAAGAAAGGAAAGAAACTGGATGCTACCTATCTGTTGCATCCCGGAGAGCCTTTTGTGATAGGTAAGGTGAAATATGAGGTGGAAGATGAACATATCCAACAACTTCTGCATCTCGATAACCCCGATAATCAGCAGATTAAGCCGGGTATGAGATTTACGGTAGAAACATTGGATAATGAGCGCAGGCGTATCTCCAGCCTTCTGACCAATGATGGCTATTTCCGCTTTCATAAAGATTTTATCCAGTTTTCTGCCGATACGATTGCGGGACAGAAGGATATCGCCCTGACGCTCCACCTGATGAAGTATAAGGCAAACAGTAATGCTCCTGAGGTTGATCATCCCCGATATGAAATCAGAAACATCAACTATCTGAGTAATGACAGCGACCGAATCCATCTGCGCCATCAGGTTTTGCTCAATGCCACTGCCCTCAGAGAAGGCCGTCCCTACAGCGCTGCCGCCTTGCAGCGCACCTATAACAACTTTGCCCGTCTGCAGGCGGTGAAGTATACCAACATCAGTTTCTCTGAAGTTCCTGACAGCAACCAGGTTACGGAGAACGGAATGGAGAGGGACAGCATCAGCCGGCAGATGGATTGCAATATCCAGATCAGTACCAACAAGCCTTCTACCATTGCCTTCCAGCCGGAAGGAACCAATACGGCGGGCGACTTGGGAGCTGCTGCATCACTCACTTATACCAACCGAAATCTCTTCAGAGGTAGTGAGCAGCTGAGCATCGAACTTCGTGGAGCCTACGAGGCTATTACCGGTCTGGAGGGGTATCAGGATCAGAACTATACTGAATATTCGGTTGAAGGCAAACTGATTTTCCCTCGTTTCGTGGCGCCTTTCCTTTCAAGAAATTTCAGAAGAAGACAGACGGCAAACAGCGAGTTGTCGGCTAGTTGGAATCTTCAGAACCGTCCGGAGTTTCATCGCCGTGTATTCTCTACGGCTTGGCGTTATCGCTGGACTGAGCCACGCCACCATTTGGCCTGGCGTTTCGACCTGCTCGATCTCAACTATGTGTATATGCCTTGGATATCAGAGACATTCAAGAGAGACTATCTTGATAATGCAGAAAACAGAAATGCCATCCTCCGTTACAATTACGAAGACCTGTTTATCATGAAGATGGGTTTCGGTTTGAGTTAT
Organism: Segatella copri; assembly: GCA_021640525.1. Classification (GTDB taxonomy): domain Bacteria; phylum Bacteroidota; class Bacteroidia; order Bacteroidales; family Bacteroidaceae; genus Prevotella; species Prevotella copri_S. The sequence goes on along the minus strand of JAJXBQ010000006.1, from coordinate 15,451 downwards.
AGCGATGGGGTAGATGCCGTGCGAGTGAATGTAGAGAGTTCGGGCAATCTGCTGAGCGGTGTTTCCAAGGCATTCGGTTTCAAGGTGAACAGCCAGGGGCAGCGTACATTGTTTAATATAGCTTATGCCCAATATGCCAAGTTTGATGTAGATTATACCCATCTGATGCAGTTTGATAAGCGCAATGCGCTGGCGCTGCATGCGGGTATCGGTGTGGCTTATCCTTATGGCAACAGTACGGTGCTGCCTTTCGAAAAGCGTTATTTCTCGGGTGGTGCCAACTCGGTAAGAGGCTGGGGCGTAAGAGAATTAGGTCCGGGCAAGTTTAAGGGAACTGACGGCAGAATAGATTTCATCAACCAGACGGGTGATGTGAAGCTCGACTTGAATGCAGAATACCGCACTTCGCTCTTCTGGAAGTTTGAGGGTGCAGCTTTTATCGATGCCGGTAATATTTGGACGCTTCGCAATTATCAGGATCAGCCTGGCGGTCAGTTTAAGATAGATGAATTCTACAAACAGATAGCTGCTGCCTATGGCTTAGGTCTCAGGTTGAATTTCGATTACTTTATCCTTCGTCTGGATATGGGTATGAAGGCTATCAATCCTGCCTACGAAACGAAGGAAGAGCATTGGGCGATTATCCACCCGAAACTCAGCCGCGATTTCGCCTTCCATTTCGCAGTAGGTCTGCCGTTCTAAATGCAGCTAACAGTTTATAGTTAACTGAACTTTCGCATATCTGGAAGTTAAAGGAGTTAAGGAAGTTAAGGAGTTAAGACGTATGTCTTGCTGCTTAAAAAACTACGCCAAAAAGACTATTGTCTTAACTCCTCAGCGACCGTAGGGAGCGATAACTTCTTTAACTCCTTTAACTCCTGAACTTGCGAAACTCCTTACTCTTTTCAAGGCAATTTATCCAACTTAATCTTCCAGAGTCCCTTTTCCATACACATCGGCAGTTGGAAATCGGCCTGTTCTATGAGCTGCGGATCCTGCCCGATGCTGTCCATCTGCAGAAAATTATGAACAGTAAGGGTAACGGTGGCACTTGTTTCATCGTCACCGAAATCAATATCCGTAATCTCGATGCTGGCATCCTCCGGTTTCTGGCGCAGCAGTTCCACGTCAGTCTCGTTCACATTACTTGCAGCATAGCGCAGCCAGCGCTCCGATTCCTGGGTGCAATACTTCACGGCTTTCGGGAAATGCCAGTTGAAATAATAGTTGGCAAACGAATCAACATCAGCCTTCAGCTGGTCCTCGCTGCCTTCATGAGGTTCACAGCCCGAAAGGCTGAATATACTTGCGGTCATGCATGCCATAGCTATGCATAAACCTATCATCGACTTCTTTATCATGATTCTCAAATCTTAAAAATTCTATTTTTTTGCGATATTTCGGCACAAAGATAGTAAAAAACTTTGTAATAAGAATCTTTTTTGCTAACTTTGCATGGAAAATAACAATTAAAATGCTGAAATTTATATCCTTTGGCAGTGGAAGTAGTGGCAATTGCTATTATCTTTACACTGATACGGATTCGATACTGATAGATGTAGGAGTAGGAATAAGAATATTGAAGAAGCATTTCCATAACTATGGACTTCGCTTCGAGGATGTGCATCACGTCCTCATCACGCATGACCACGCCGACCATGTAAAGTCGGTGGGGAGTCTGAGTACTGACTATCATCTACCGGTATATACGACCCGTAAAGTACATCAAGGCATCGAGCGCAACTATTGTGTTCGAAAGAAGATAGAGCCTAACCATGCTCGTGTGATAGAGAAGAATGTAACTTTCACACTGGGCGAGTTTAAGATTACTCCGTTCGGCGTACCCCATGACAGTACCGACAATGTTGGCTATTTTGTGGAGTGCGGAGGTGTGAACTTCTGCCTCATTACCGATGTGGGCCATATTACTGAAGAGATGCACGACTTTATCGGCCGTGCCAACTATCTTGTGCTCGAGGCAAACCATAGTGTAGAGATGCTCCAACAGGGTCATTATCCCCAGTATCTGAAGGATCGCATTCTGGGAGATAACGGTCATCTGAGCAACGACGATTGTGGCGAGGCACTTGCCAATTATGCCACACCGGAGCTTCATCACGTCTGGCTCTGTCATCTCAGCGAGGAGAATAACCATCCTGAGCTGGCACGCAAAACCGTGGAGCAGATTTTGCGCAGCAAAGGCATCATAGCCGGCAAGGACTTCCAGTTGGAAGTATTGAAGCGCAAGACGCCGAGCGAAATCTATAAGCTGGTGTAGGGCAGGTGTAAAACTAAAAAGGTAGCCGGATAAGGAGTTATATGAGTTAACTCCTTATCCGGCTATTTCATAAATACGAAATAAACGGCTGCAATCAGGCAGCAGAAGGCTGCGAAATGATTCCAGTGCAATCCCTGTCCCTGAAAGAGGATATTGGCGATGATGGCGAAGACGATGAGCGATACGCATTCCTGTATCACCTTGAGCTGGACCAGATTAAACGGTCCGCCATTATCCACGAAACCGATGCGGTTGGCTGGTACCTGACAGCAATATTCGAAGAAGGCGATGGCCCAACTGAAGGCGATGACACCGATAAGAGGCCAGTTGCTGCTCACGCCCGTTTGTTGCAACTTGAGGTGTCCGTACCAAGCCAGCGTCATGAAGATGTTGCTCAGCACCAATAATAATATAGTATACAATCCGTTCATAATCTTATTTTTTTGCGGGTGCAAAGGTAATATATTTTTTTAAACCCTCCAAATTTCAGGGAAGTTTCATTTCGTTTTTGTTTTGATATGGCTGTTTTTGGCAGATAAAACTCCGATGTTCTGATATTTATATCCGAAAGATAAGTGTGCTGTTTGCGTATGGCCAGTAGGCTGTTTGGGGCGAACAGCCGACTAGCGGAATAGGGAACAGTCAGCTGTTCCTATAAGACAGTCATCTCAGACGGGGAAACCAGATTTCCCAATCCTATCAATATGATTTATGTTTAGCATTCTGCAAAAATCTCTTCACTCTTCACCTTTCCTCCCAAATCCCCTGTGTTTATCGGCATTTCGGGAGGTGAAGAGTCATCAGCAACTCTTCACCC
>JAJXBQ010000006.1:0-12256 GCA_021640525.1 Segatella copri | reverse complement strand
CCCCTGTGTTTATCGGCATTTCGGGAGGTGAAGAGTCATCAGCAACTCTTCACCCACTCTTCACCACTCTTCACCTGGACTCAAAATCGATAGGTAGATGTGTATCCTCCTTTATGCGTTGATGTGTTGAAGTATATGGGTGAAGAGTGGTGAAGAGTGGGTGAAGAGCTGCTGCGAACTCTTCACCCCCGCCAACCTCCCTGTTTATCGGTATTCCGGAGGGTTAGGTGAAGAGTGAAGAGTATTTCCGTGTTTGCTTCCACATAATATTTATCGGTCAGGATTATGATATGACAACCTTGCTGTATCAGGATTGATTCGCATAATCCTTTAAATTTCAGTGTCCTCAGCCATTTTCTTTCAGATTTTCTTGCGAGTTCCAATCTTTCTTCGTATTTTTGCACCAATAAGTAACGTGGAACTTTAATAGCGAAAGAAATATGAAGGAAAAGAAATATCATATCGAGGAATCTAAGGTAGCAGGGGATAAGGTTTGTGAGCCATCGCCTGCTTATCGTTCGGCAGCATCATCTGCATCATCAGTATCATGGGATGAGGCTTACGACACCGATTCCTATCCTATGGGGCGCTCGCTGGAGCAGGTGATGGAGCATTGTGAAGAGGTAGAGAAATACTTGGATGATCCTGACTATTGGATTTCCATAGATGAATTTGAAGAGCAGATGCGAAAGGCAATACCGGGATGGAAATAGTGGAAATTAAAGTTGAAAGGCTTTTTCTTGCAGAATTTCAAAAGTGTGTGGCATATGCACTTTCTGAATTTGGAAGGAAAACGGTGAAGAATTGGAATGCTGAGTATGAGAAGATTAGGCATCGTTTGGAAATTATGCCGACCAGCTATCCTTTTGTTCCTGAATTGCAGAAATGGCAAAAGTATCGTGGCGCCATCATCATGAAGAACTTCAAGATTATCTATTTCTATGATGAAGATTCAAATCTTGTACGAATTGTGGATCTCTGGTATATGCGCCAAGACCCTAGTAAGCTGAACCTGCGAGCCAGCAGGATAGAAAGAAAGGAATATCATTAGAATTATAAAAGCGAAAGAAATATGGAGGAAAAGAAATATCATTCTTCTCTTTTTTGTCGGATTCTTGAAAAAGTATTTAGGTGAAGAGTGGTGAAGAGTGGGTGAAGAGCTTCTGAGAACTCTTCACCTCCGCCAACCGCCCTGTTTATCGGTATTTCAGAGGGGTTGGTGAAGAGTGAAGAGTATTTGCCGTGTCAGTTATTCATTTTAAAAAGGAGCAATATGATGGTACATCGAGATAAGATATTATGTTTTTTGGTTTTATTCTGCTGCTTCTTTGCTCATACTCCTCTGCAAGCCCAGCAGCCACGCAAGAAGGTGGGGCTCGTGTTGGGTGGAGGTGGTGCCAAGGGCGCGGCTGAAGTAGGTGTGCTCAAGGTGCTGGAAGAGGCTGATATTCCTGTAGATTATATTGCCGGAACCAGTATCGGTGCCATCGTGGGCGGACTCTATGCCATCGGCTACGATGCTGCGGATATTGATAGCCTCTACCGTAACCAGAACTGGCTTTTCCTTTTGAGCGACCAGGTGAAACGTGAATCGGAGACTTTTCTTTCTAAAGAAGAAAGGGAGAAATATATCGTTCATATTCCTCTTTCCAAAGAGAGGAAGGTCTCGTTGCCAACCGGTTATGTCAAGGGGCAGAATATCTTTAACCTTTTCTCTAAACTTACCGTGGGGTATCATCAGGTGGATGATTTCTCCAACCTACCTATTCCTTACCGTTGCGTGGCGGTAGATCTGGTAGAAGGCAAGGAGGTGGTGTTTTCATCGGGCTCGTTGCCATTGGCGATGCGTGCCAGCATGTCGATACCGGGCGTGTTTGCTCCGGTAGAATGGAAAGGGAAGATGCTGGTGGATGGCGGCGCCTTGAACAATCTGCCGGTTGATGTGGCAAAGGAAATGGGAGCGGATGTGATTATCTGTGTGGATCTGAGTACCGGTTGGAAGAAGAAGGAAGAGCTGAAATCGGCTTCTTCTGTTGTAGAACAGCTCATAAGTATGATGGGGCAGAACAAATACCGGAAGAATATGGCTGAAGCCGATCTTTATATCAATCCTTCTCTGAAAGGTTATTCGGCAGCCAGTTTCCAGTCTGAAGCCATTGATACCATGATACAGCGGGGAGAACAGGCTGCCCGCCAGAAATGGGATGAACTGATGGCTCTGAGAAAGTATATCTATGCTGATGCTTGTAATTCTGTAGCCTCTGATGATACATTGCAGGATAAACGCCTCAAACTGCAGAAACCTTCTCAGACGGAAGCTTATCATATAGGAAGCATCCGGATAGAAGGCATCAGCGGAGAGGAAGAAAAGTGGATTAGAAAGAAAATTGCTTTACGGGAGAATTCGGAAGTCTGTCCTGAGGAGATAGATGGCACACTTGCCATGCTTCGGGGACTGAATATCTTTTCGCGTGTAGAATACAGACAGTCTAACGAGGAACCTTATGACCTGGTATTCATGCTGGAACCCAACGAATCCAGAAGAATCAGTGTAGGTGCACGTTTTGATACGCAGGATCTGGCAAGCGTCATTGCTCAGATATCCAATAACCAGCAGTTTTCTACCCGTCATCACTATGCTTTTACAGGACGCATTTCCCATAATCCATATATGGAAATGAAATATGCCTACGGCAACCTTTTCGGAGCGAAAATAGGCATTTCCTATCGTATGGCTCATTATGATTTCGACCTTTATGCGGACAAGCATAAGTTGGATGCCTTAGAGTTTCTTTCGCATTCTTTCGCTGGATTCTATACCCGTGATATCGGTAATTTCAGATTGAAATCGGGTGTGCAGTTTGATTATTACCATTATCATTCTGATATGTTCGAACGCGACGGAAGCATCCAGTCACGTTCGTCAGACCATTTCCTGAACTACTTTGCATCTGTTGTGATGGATACTTACGACCGCCGCTATTTCCCGACCCGTGGCAGCCACATACAGGTGCAGGGCATTCTGCATACGGATGACGGAATACATTATGCCGATGGGAATCCTTTCGGTGAGGCTGCTTTTCAAGGAGAATGTGCCGTACGTCTCAATTCCAGATTCTATCTGCTTCCTAAACTCAAGAGCCGTTTTGTGTTTGGCAGTTCCGTACCAGCCATTTATCAGAATTATGCAGGTGGAGTAGCTGACGGTTACTATCTGCCTTGGCAGATGGCATGGGAGAGTGCACAGCATGTTCATCTGCTGGAATGCAATGTGGTGGCTGGTCAGCTCGGTTTCCGCTATCGGGTAAGAGGCAAGTTCTATCTTACAGCTCTGGGAGAGTATGGCAAGGAAGCCCGCAAGTTTTCCCATATTCTCATCGGTGATGATTTGTGGGGTGGAGCCTTGAGGGCATCCTATGATTTCGTATTGGGTCCGGTAAGCATTCAGGCTAATTATTCTAGCCTGGGTAAGAATGTTGGCATCTATATCAATGCAGGTTTCATATTCTGATTTCCTTAATTGCTGCCCATATAATAAATAAGGTGGGGTTTTTCTTTGCCGAACAAGAATAAATCATTACCTTTGCAGAGGTTTAGAAAACATATAGAATGTATTTTGCAATCTTGAATTTTAGAATATAATAAATAAAAAGAGAGAATAAGATGAAACTGAGATTTTTGAAATTGATGCTGCTGCTCTTCATCCTGCCTTTGCAGATGTTGACGGCAGAACTGGGAGTGGCTGGTAAGCAACTGGCTGCATTGCCTGGAGTAAGTGACGTGGAAACGCTGAAAAGTACGCATTTCCCAGAAAAGTATGTGTTCTTTATCAAGCAACAGCTCGATGCCAAGGATGCATCCAAGGGCTATTTCGAACAGAGGGTGGTGCTCTGCCATAGAGGTTTCGACCGTCCTACCGTGCTCGTGACCGAAGGATATAATGCCAACTATGCATTGCGCGAAGGATACATCGAGGAACTTTCCAAGCTCTTCGATACGAATATCATTACCGTGGAGTATCGCTATTTCGACAAGTCGATGCCTAGTCCTTGCAACTGGGATTATCTTACCGTTGAGAATTCGCTCTATGACCTGCATCATGTAAACCAAACCCTGCATGCGATGTACAAGGGAAAATGGATTGCTACCGGCATCAGCAAGGGCGGACAGACCACGATGTTCTACCGTTCTTATTTCCCTGATGATGTAGATATTTCTGTGCCATACGTAGCTCCGCTCAACAAGGGTGTGGAGGATGGACGACATGAGAAGTTCCTGCAATATCAGGTATCAACCAAGGAAAACCGACAGAAGGTGCTCGATTTCCAGTTGCTCCTCTTCAAGCGAAAGGCTGTGTTGCTGCCTATGTTCGAGAAATATTGCAACGATAAGAAATATGTATTCAATGCTCCGTTGGCAGAGATTTTTGATTATTCTGTATTCGAATACGCCTTTGCTTTCTGGCAGTGGGGAGAAGACATCAACAAGATTCCTGCAAGAGAGGCAGATGACAAGACGGTGTTTGATTACTGGATCAGTATGTGTGAGCCTAACTATTTCACCAATTATAATGCCACTGCCTCATTTGATGTGCAGGCAGCCCGGGAGTTGGGTTATTACGGCTATTATACCAAACCATTCAAGAAATATCTCAGTATTAAGACGGCTAAGGGATATCTGAAGAAACTGATGGTGCCAAAGGGAGCTGAAAACGTGAAGTTCTCGCCGGCACTCTATAATCATACGGTTGAGTTCCTGACCAAGAATGATCCGAAGATGGTTTATATTTATGGCGATATCGACCCATGGGGAGCTTCGGGCATTTATGGCTTACCTTTCACCAAGAACAAGAAGAACCTGCATGTTTATATGTGTCATGGCGGTTCGCACAAAACTCGCATCTTGTCGTTCCCAGAGCCTACACGACAGGAAATCATCAGTCTGATAGGTGGTTGGCTGAAGGAATAATGCTTTCATCAACCGATTATTATGGATAAAATGAAAGTTTTTATCAAAAAATATCCATAAAAGTTTGGTGGTTTCAGAAAAATGTATTACCTTTGCATTCGCTTTTGAAAACAAAGCTTTTAGCAGAGGCACCCTTAGCTCAGTTGGTAGAGCAACTGACTCTTAATCAGTGGGTCTAGGGTTCGAATCCCTAAGGGTGTACAAAAAACTCCGAAGAATCAATCTTGGTTCTTCGGAGTTTTTTTTGTATCTATGCCCGGCATGGAGTAACTCTGTTTTTTATCGTATCTTTGCAACCGATGAATAGAACAGACTTGACACAAGGTAGCATTTTGGGGAATATCACGACCTTTCTGTTACCTTATATTCTAGCTTATTTCCTACAGATTCTCTATGGTTTGGCCGATCTTTTCGTGATAGGTAGATATTGTGGTGTAGATAGTACTACGGCTGTATCTAATGGTGCGCAGGTAATTATGGGCTATCATTTTGGACTTCGTTCTGGAAGCAGCAGAGCGTTACTCTATAGATGCTACAGAGTTGCTGGCAGATTTCATCGAAAGTAATCCTGTTGCCCATACGCTACGTAATATGTATATTTATAAACAAGCAAGTTGATATTTATTCACTTGCGAAACTTTAGTAATTTACAATTAATAGTTTATAGGTTGCTGTTTACTGATGATTTTGGGGGAATTGGCTGATAAGTTGCTGATGGGCTGGGGGCGATATAGGGGCGTCAGTCTGAGAATATTAATAAAAAAGAGTGTGTCATGAATTTATGATACACTCTTTTTTTTATTCTGTTTAATTACATCTTCTTTATCCGTTTGCGATATTTCCGAAGAAATCGAATGAGGCATCCCAATCCTTCCAGACTGGCTCTCTGCCCAATTCCTTCAATCTCGCATTGATTACCTTGGCGGTACGCTCATCGCTTACGGTGAACTGCTCCAATGCCTGAGGATAAGTATGGTAACCACCAGGATTTACCTTTGATTCTGCCGACATGGTGGTGACACCCAGTGTTGCCATGTTGTCACGGATGTAGGCTGGCTCACGGGTAGAGTAGGAGATATCTACATCGTGGTCGAAGATACGCATGGCGAAAGTTGCCTGTGCCAACTGCTTGTCGGTCATGAAGCAGTTTGGCTGGAAACCTTCGTTCTGTGCTGGGCGCATACGAGGGAAGTTCACGCTGTACTTGGTTTTCCAGTAGTGCTTCTGAAGGTAGCGCAGGTGATGAGCCATCATCACTACATCCGTGCGCCACTCCTTCTCCAAGCCGATGAGCACACCCATACCGATGGAGTGAACGCCTGCCATACCCATGCGGTCGAAACCATCGCAGCGCCACTCAAACTTGCTCTTCATGCCACGTGGGTGGTAGAGCTTGTAGTGCTCGTGGTTGTAGGTCTCCTGGAAACAGATTACGCCGTTCATACCATGGTCGGCGAGGGTCTTGTAATCCTCAGTAGAGAGTGGCATCACCTCAATCTTCACGTTAGAGAAATACTTCTTGGCGATGTCGATTGCCTTGGCAAGATATGGGGTGCCTGCCTTGGCTGGGTTCTCGCCCGTAACGAGAAGGATGTTCTCGAATGGAGCCAGCTGCTTGATGGCCTTGTACTCGTTCTCAATCTGCTCTGGGGTGAGGATGGTACGGGCCATCGGATTCTCACGATGGAAACCGCAATACACGCAGGAGTTAGAGCATGAATTGGTGATGTAGAGAGGAATGAACATCGACATGGTCTTGCCGAAGCGCTCCTCGGTATATTTGCGGGAAAGACGCGCCATTACCTCCAGGTATGGCTCGGCTGCCGGTGAAATCAGCGCCATGAAGTCGTTCACATCGCAATGGTCCTTGGCAAGGGCACGGCGCACGTCATTATCGGTCATTCGAGCTATGCGCTCCGTGGTCTCCTCCCAACTGATATTCTTTAATTCGTCTGAAAACATTTTCTTACTTTTTAAACTTTCTCAAATCGTGTGTCAACTTGGCTGCACAGAAGTTTGGACCACACATGGTGCAGTACTCACCGTCTGTATGACCTGCCTCCTCGAAATACTTCAAGGCAAGCTCTGGGTCGAGAGAGAGGTGGAACTGGTCTCTCCAGCGGAACTCGAAACGTGCCTTGGAGAGGGCGTTGTCGCGGATAGTTGCACCTGGATGACCCTTTGCCAAATCGGCTGCATGAGCGGCAATCTTATAGGTTACCACACCTGTGCGCACATCTTCCTTGTTAGGCAAGGCGAGGTGCTCCTTAGGTGTTACATAGCAGAGCATGGCGGTGCCGAGCCATGCAATCTGGGCGCCACCGATGGCTGAAGTGATGTGGTCGTAACCTGGAGCGATATCGGTAACCAATGGGCCGAGGGTGTAGAATGGTGCCTCGTGACAGTGGTCGAGCTGGCGCTCCATGTTCTCCTTGATCTTCTGCAATGGCACGTGGCCAGGACCCTCGATGAAGGCCTGTACGTTCTTGTCCCAGGCACGGGTAACAAGCTCGCCCATGGTATCCAACTCGGCAAACTGGGCTGCATCGTTGGCATCGGCAATACAGCCTGGGCGCAGACCATCACCCAAAGAGAGGGCAACGTCATACTGTGCCACGATGTCGCAGATATCGTCGAAGTGCTCATAGAGGAAACTTTCCTGGTCGTGGTAGAGACACCACTTGCTCATGATACTACCGCCACGGCTCACGATACCGCAGAGACGGCTATCGGCGAGATGCACGTTGTGGCGACGGATGCCGGCATGGATGGTGAAGTAGTCAACACCCTGCTCGCACTGCTCGATGAGGGTATCACGGAATACCTCCCAGTTCAGATCCTCTACCTTGCCGTTTACCTTCTCCAAAGCCTGGTAGATAGGCACGGTTCCTACCGGTACAGGACAGTTGCGCACAATCCATTCACGGGTTTCGTGAATGTTGTCGCCGGTAGAGAGGTCCATCAAAGTATCGCCTCCCCACTTGCAAGACCATACTGCCTTATCTACCTCTTCCTCGATGCTGGAAGTAGTGGCAGAGTTACCGATGTTGGTATTGATCTTCACGAGGAAGTTGCGGCCGATGATCATCGGTTCGCTCTCCGGGTGGTTGATGTTGGCAGGAAGAACGGCACGTCCGCGTGCAATCTCATCACGCACATATTCAGGGGTGATATGGGTATCGATGCCCAACTCCTGGCAGTTCATGTTCTCGCGGATAGCCACATACTCCATCTCTGGAGTGATGATGCCAGCCTTGGCATAAGCCATCTGGGTGATATGCTTGCCAGCCTGAGCACGGCGAGGCAACTGGATGTGCTCGAAGCGGAGATGGTCGAGGCTATGGTCAGCAAGGCGCTGCTTGCCATACTCGCTGGTAACTTCCTTGAGCTGCTCGGTATCGTTGCGGTCGATAATCCACTGCTCGCGCATTCTTGGCAAGCCCTTCTTCAAATCTACCTGATAGTTAGGGTCGCTGTAAGAACCGCTGGTATCGTAGATATAAACCGGAGCGTTTGGCTCTGTATGTGGAATGCCGCGCTCATCCTTCACAACAGTAGGAGTGAGGTTTACCTTGGTCATTCCAACCTTGATCTGTGGGAAGAGTTTTCCCTGCATATACGCCTTTTCTCTCTGGGCGTAAGCTTTCTTATCGTTTGGCATAATTTTTTAAAGGTAAAAAGGTAAAAAGGTAAAAGGGTAAAAAGGTAAAAAGAACATTCTGCTTCTTTGCCTTCATCCTTCATGCCTTTGTATTTTCTATATTATAATTAGTCGTTGAGGAATGCGGTGAGAGGAGAACTTGCCTCAGCACAATCGCTGATGGCTCCGAGACCTGCCTCGTAAGCACGGCGACCGCATACTACTGCTTCCTTGAATGCCTTAGCCATCTCTACAGAATCACCGGCAACGGCGATAGCTGTGTTAACCAGGCAAGCGCTGGCACCCATCTCCATAGCCTCGGCAGCGTGGCTAGGTGCACCGATACCTGCATCTACTACAACTGGAACAGTAGCCTGCTCGATGATGATCTGCAGGAAGTCCTTCATTCTTAATCCCTTGTTGGTACCGATAGGTGCAGCAAGTGGCATCACGGTAGCAGCACCAGCCTCTTCGAGGTGCTTGCAGAGGGTAGGGTCTGCCTGGCAATATGGCAATACCACGAAACCGAGTTTTACCAGTTTCTCGGTAGCCTTCAGCGTCTCGATAGAGTCTGGAAGAAGATAGCGAGGGTCTGGGTGGATTTCGAGCTTGAGCCAGTTGGTTCCGAAAGCCTCGCGAGCCATCTGTGCAGCGAAGACAGCCTCCTCGGCGTTGCGCACGCCACTGGTGTTAGGAAGGAGCTGGATATTTGGGTTCTGCACAATATGAGAGAGCAGATCGTCCTGCTTGTCTTCGAGTTCGATACGTTTCATAGCAACAGTAACCATTTCTGTTTCTGATGCTTTGATGGCTTCAGCCATGAGGGCATTGTTGTTAAACTTTCCTGTACCCAAGAAGAGGCGGGAGTTAAACTCTCTGCCTGCGATTACTAATTTTTCCATTGTTTTATTATAGAGTTGTTATTTTTGTTTTCATTTCTGTAGGAAAAGTACTATTGGGTGATTCTTTTCCGCTGTATTCTGGGACCGTTATCCTCCGCAGAACGCTTTTACGATAACGATGTCTGCTCCTTCTGCGATGATTGTGTTTTCCCATTCATCACGAGGCACCATTTCGTTACTGATAGCTACTGCAACTCCTGTAGCTGGCAAATCGAGTTCCTGAGCTAACTCCCTGATGGTTTTAGCCTGTGTCTCGGTCTCTTTGTTGTTGATAGTTACTTTCATATTCTGTTCGTTTTATATGATGAATAATCCGTTTGTTTACGCTTTTTCTATCGCCCGAAAGCGATGATAAGATAATATGTAATCAAACACGGTGAACTTCCAGATGAAAGCCTTAAGAGAAAGAATAAAGCGCTATCAAATATCCCTGCGACAGCATTACCTGCATCAGGTTCAATGGGTATCATCTCAGCCGAATCTTTCAGCACCCCGTGATAATCGCTTGCAAAAGTAATGATAATATCGGAAAAACAATAGAATTTCAAAAATATTTATGCTAAATTAACGCAGAATGTACCTTTCGCTTTACTGGTGTTTCTTTCTGCAATCCGGGCATTCGCCTTTGATGACAAAGGAAATAGAGTGGGGGTAAAAGCCTTCGGGCAGCTCGAAACTTGGAATATGGATATCCTCCATACAGAAGGAACGCTGGCAAGATTCGCAGTAGAAATGAATATGCCCGTCGTGATGATCGCAAGCCCCTTTTTCTTCGCAGAGTTCGTAGCAGAGTACGCCTCGCCCATCTTCGAAGGCATGTACCACATCATGTTCCAGGAAGAGGGTAAGGGTACGGAAGATGCTCGACTTGTCCATCGAAACCATCTTTCGTTCCAGATTACTCAGACTCTGTGGGTTCTGTTCGCCCATCAGGGTCTTCATTACGAGTATGCGGTTGGCGGTTGGCCGAATGCCTTTCGATTCCAGCCTGCTGATCATATCTTGTGAGTTCATCGTTTCTTCTTTTTTTTATTTGTACTAATCGGTTGCAAAGATACAAAAAAAGCGTGTAAGTATGGTAACTTACACGCTTTTTCTTTATTTAAACGTAATTACTTTTTGCTTTCAATCTAGTTTATGCCGCAGCGTGAAGGGATTGGAACCCTTATGCGCAAGCACAACCACGGCTTCTGTTCAAAGCCTCACCATACATTTCCATTGCGGTCATGTAATCTGCAAGAATAGCCTTCAAGGCCTTCTTGATGTTTGCATACATTGTTTTCATAATCGTTATCCTTTTTTTAAAAATTAATACTTGGCATTTCTGCCATTTCCTTTTTCCTTTTATTCATGAACGGTGGTCAATTTTACTTGCCCATCTCCATGTTGTTGTTTACATTTACAGCCTTGACAATCATTGCTGCCACAACTGTAAGAATCATTACTGTCGTCATCATAATTTGTTTCCTTTCTTTCTTTGTGGAGCCTCCATGTGAGGTCTCCTGTTTTACATTATCCTTTTACAATCTCACTGTTTTCTGGTGCAAAGGTAATGCCTTTTTCTTGAATATCTGTCACAAAGACATGACAAAATGATGAAAAAGGGGCTTTTTTTGATACACGTCAACTAAACAGCAATGGCGGCTTGATATACGTCAAGCCGCCATGCTGTCATATTGAGAAATGTGTCATATTTCTTATGTTTCTTCGGATTTCTGATGCTAGATCAGTTCCAGAATCTTGTCGAGAATCTTTTCTACGGTTGAAGAATCGGTTGCTTCATCGAGTTTCTGGTTGATTTTCTCTTCCAGTTTCTTGCTCACCTTGTCGGCAGCCTGATCCATGGCCTGGTTTGCCTTGTCTTCCAGTTTCTTCTGAACGGAAGCGCCCAGTCCGTCTTCTTCTGAACCATCGCTGTTATTATCGCTTACCGAAGGTGATTCATCGGTTGATGAGCTGGTGGTTTCTTCTATCTGCAGATTGTCGGCACCTTCCAGCGCCTTCACCATATCATCAGCATTCATCGTGTAAACGCTGCCAAGGATTCCGAAGCTTACGGTGTGCTGCTTGCCATTAAACTCAACGGTTCCCTTAGAGCATACGATATAGTTGTGGTATTCGAAGAGCTGGTTCATCACTTCATCAATAGCGCTTCCTGCCATCATTTTGGCAATGGAACGGATGCTTTGGGTGAAGAAGTTGTTATCACTGGTTTCTGTAGCCTTGTCGATAGCCTTGGCTGCCTCAGTTTTTACCTTTTCTTTGTGGGCATCAGGTCCTGGATTGGTTATGGCGAAAACCAGGAAGAGAAGTACGATAAGCCCTAAGATGACTTTCCAGAGGGTCTTGCTCGATTTTTTCTTTTCCGGTTCCTGTCTGTAGCCCTGGTTCATTGCTGCGCCGTGCTGAAAACCTTGCTGGTAAGCTTCCTGCTGTGCCTGCTGGAAACCCTGCTGGTTTGCAGCCTGAAAGTTTGCTGCTTCTGTTCCGTTGTTGCCGGCTGCATCTGCTGATGTTCCTTCTGCATTTTCTTTGTTGGCTGTATTAGCTTTGATTGCTTCTATAGTTTCTAGAACTGTCTTCAGTTCTGCAATTTTCCAAGCTGGAGTCCAGTCTTTCATGCCTTGTGCCCAAACAAGGGTCTCGGGTGTGATAGCCTTCTGGACGAGTTGCTCCAGGCTGAATGGCCCCGCTTGCTGTCCGTTATTCTCAATGATAAAATATTCCATCATGTATTCTTTTATAT
>JAJXBQ010000174.1:0-6966 GCA_021640525.1 Segatella copri | reverse complement strand
AAGATCGAATGTTAAACTAACATAACCCATGAAGGGACTTTTTCAGTGCCCTCCCTGGGCTGGGAGCTTCTGCCCTTTCAGGGCGTGCTGGCATAGAACTTTTACTTCGTTCCGAAATAGAGGAAGAGCATTCCGAGCAAGACGAGGAGCAGATCTACGAACTTCGCCTTGAGATTCTTCTCATGGAAGATGGCTGCACCGAAGAGGAAGCTGACGATAACCGAACCGCGGCGAATCATGCTCACGATACTGATCATGGCGCCAGGCAGACTCAGAGCGTAGAAATAAACGAAGTCGGCTGCCGAAAGGAAGATACTGATGAAGATGATACTCCAGTGCCAGTGGAATGGGGTAGAATTCTTCTTGGTAGGCCACCATATCATCAGCAGCATGGCTCCCATGAGGAAACACTGGTAGATGTTGTACCAGCTCTGCACAATCATTCTGTCTAATCCTACACCACCATTCTCTGGCGGAGCCATCAGATACTTGTCGTAGAGACCGCTTATTGCACCGAGAACAGCAGCCAGCACGATGAAGTAAATCCATTTGTTGTGCTTGAAGTCGATGCCCTCTTTCTTGCCGCTGCGCGAAAGCATGGCAAAGGAGATGATGGCAAGTATGACACCAATCCACTGATACAGATTCAGTACCTCGCCATAAACCAGCAGGGCACCCACGAGTGTCATTACCGGTCGGGTGGCGTTGATAGGTCCCACGATGGTGAGCGGCAGGTGCTTCATGCCGAAATAACCGAAAATCCAGCTGCTCAATACGATGAAACTCTTGAGCACGATGTACTTGTGAACTTCCCATCCGCCTTCTGCTACATGAAACATCGTTCCATCCAGCGAATTTCCTGTATAGCTCATCACGATGAACGGCAGGAAGATGAGCGATGAGAAGAGCGTGTTCAGAAAGAGCACGGGAATCACTGCGTTACCTGAAAGCGCCTTCTTCTTGAAGGCATCATAAAATCCCAGCAGCGCTGCTGAGAGAAATGCTAATACTAACCACATTTTTATGAATGTTAAATGTTGAATGTTGAATGTTGAATGAGGCTCGCGCCCTTGTGTTTCTAATCATTTAATCTTTGAAATCATACCCTACCTCTTCCAGGAACAATGCGTTACCCGGCATGCTTTCGCCTGCATCGCTGCGGCTTCCGTTGTGCAGGATATCGAGAAACTGTTCCATCGTAATCTTTTCTCTGCCTACATCGATGAGCGTTCCCACTACGGCTCTCACCATGTTTCTCAGGAAACGGTTGGCGGTAATCTCAAAATACCAGGTGGTAGGAGAGGTCTGTATCCATCGGGCGGCTGTTACATGGCAGATGGTGGTCTTGTTGTCGCCACCCGCCTTGCAGAACGCTGCATAGTCTTCGTGATGCAGAAAATGCTGAGCCGCCTCGTTCATCTTCTCGAAATTCAGGGGATAGTTCATCTGCAGTGAATAATGGCGCTCAAACGGATCTTTCTGCGTATGTATATAATAATGGTATGTGCGCGAGATGGCAGAGAAGCGGGCATGCATCTCCGGGGCAACCTCCCTTATTTCGTATACGGCGATGTCGCGGGGCAGGATGCGGTTCAGGCGGTATACCAGCTGGTCCGGTTCCATCGGAATCCTGTCGGTATCGAAGTGGGCTGCCATGTGTCGTGCATGTACGCCGGTATCGGTCCTTCCTGCTCCCACCACCTCCATTTCCTTTCTCAGAAGGATGGAGAGGGCGCGCTGCAACTCCTGCTGCACCGAATTGGCATTGGGCTGAATCTGCCAGCCGTGGTAGTTGGTGCCGTCGTAACCGAAGAATATGAAATATCTCATGATGATCTTTGAACTTTTTTGTTTTTTGCTATGAACTTTGAGCTTTGATTTGTTCTACGTTCTTTGCTTAATTCGGGTGCAAAGTTACTAAAAAAACGTGAAATATGGTATAATAATACAGATTTTTTTCAAAAATGGTACAATCTTGAAAGAAAAGTTCATTTTTATTTTGCAAATTGACAATAATTGTGTACTTTTGCCAACGTTTTTGATATTATAGATTATGGCACAGAACATATTCAAGGGTTTAGGTGTTGCCCTTATTACTCCTTTCAACACCGATGGCTCGGTTGATTATCAGTCGCTCAAGCGATTGGTAGAGTTTCAAATTGACAATGGTGCAGACTTCCTTTGCATCCTTGCCACAACTGGTGAGGCTCCATGTCTTACACAGGAAGAGAAAGATAAAATCACAGAATTGGTGAAAGACGTGAACAAGGGTCGCATCAAGATATTGAAATATTGTGGCGGTAATAATACTGCTGCTGTCGTTGAAGAAATTAAGAACACCGACTGGAGTGGCATCGACGGTATCCTCAGTATCTGTCCTTACTACAACAAACCTTCTCAGGAAGGTCTCTATCAGCACTTCAAGGCCATCGCCCAGGTTAGTCCGCTGCCTATCGTGCTCTACAATGTTCCTGGCAGAACCGGTATCAACATGAAGCCTGAAACAACCTGCCGTATCGCCCGCGACTTCCCTAATGTGGTAGCCGTGAAGGAGGCTAGTGGCAGCCTGGAGCAGGTAGATGAGATTATCAAGAACAAGCCTGATAATTTTGATGTTATCAGCGGCGATGATGCGCTTACCTTCTCAATGATTGCCAGTGGTGCTGCCGGCGTTATCTCTGTTATCGGCAATGCCCTGCCTAAGGCTTTCAGCCGTATGATCCGTCTCGAGTTCCGTGGCGAATATGAACCAGCGCGCAAGATTCATCATTCTTTTACCGAGCTCTACAGTCTGCTCTTCGTTGACGGTAACCCTGCCGGCGTAAAGGCGCTCCTCAATGATATGGGCTTCATCGAGAACGAGCTCCGTCTGCCTCTGGTTCCTACCCGTATTGCAACCAAGCAGAAGATGAGCGACATTCTGAAGACTTTGAATATCTAAAATAGTGATTAGTTATTAATCATTTAGTACCATGGCAGAAGATAGAAGAATCATACACGAGATAACACCGCTGATGGGTAAGGATGTGCTCTATATTGCAGACAGACACAAGAAGGAGTTTACTTATCCTATCCATAACCATTCGGTGTACGAGTTGAACTTTGTTGAGAATGCAAAGGGAGTAAGAAGAATCGTTGGAGATTCGCAGGAGGTGATAGGCGACTATGACCTCTGTCTCATCACATCGCCTGATCTGGAGCATGTATGGGAACAGAACGAGTGCCACAGCGAAGACATCCGTGAGATTACCATCCAGTTTGATTTCTCCATGGGTGATGAAACGCTCTTCGGAAGAAATCCCTACGCCAGCATTACCCGTATGATGCAGGAAGCGAAGAAGGGACTCTCATTCCCGATGCAGGCAATCATGAAGGTATACGGAATGCTCGATTCTTTAAGTTCCGTAAAAGATGGTTTCTATGCCGTACAGCAGTTCCTGACCATTCTCTACGAACTGTCACGCTGCGAAAATGCCCGCACCCTGGCTTCCAGCAGTTATGCCAAGGTAACGGTAGAAGACGATAGCCGACGCATTCTGAAGGTGAAGAATTTCATCTCCAAGAACTATATGGATGAACTCCGTCTGCCGGAGCTTGCCTCGCTGGCAGGCATGAGCAGCAGTGCGTTCAGCCGTTTCTTCAAGCTTCATACCGGCAGAAACATCTCAGAGTATATCATCGACCTGCGTCTGGGTTATGCTGCCCGCATGCTGGTAGATACCGCCAAGAGTATCAGCGAGATAGGTTTTGATTGCGGATTCAACAATCTCAGCAACTTCAACCGTATCTTCAAGAAGAAGAAAGGATGCTCGCCAAGCGAGTTCCGTGAAAGCTATCATAAGACAAGAATCATTGTATAATACAACCCAACGTAATCGTTTAAGTGAAATAATCAAAAATATTTCGCTTAAACGATTCTTTTTTCCGATATTTGTTGTATCTTTGCGCTACAATTCATAGTGAATAAATAAACATTTAAAAACTACGATAACGAATTATGAAGCAATTTATGGATGAAAACTTCCTGCTCGACACTAAGACTGCACAGGATCTTTTCCACAATCATGCGGCTAAAATGCCAATTATCGATTATCACTGCCACCTCATCCCTGAGATGGTAGCCAATGATCACAAGTTTAAGAGTATTACAGAACTTTGGCTCGGCGGCGACCACTACAAGTGGCGTGCTATGCGTACCAACGGTGTAGATGAGCGCTTCTGCACAGGTACTGATACTAGCGACTGGGAGAAGTTCGAGAAGTGGGCTGAAACAGTGCCTTATACTTTCCGTAACCCTCTCTATCACTGGACTCACCTGGAGCTCAAGACTGCTTTCGGTATCAATAAGCAGCTCAGCCCTAAGACAGCCCGTGAAATCTACGATGAGTGTAACGAGAAGTTGCAGTTGCCTGAATTCAGCGCTCGTGGCTTGATGCGTCATTATAATGTTGAGTGCGTTTGTACAACAGACGACCCTATCGATGACCTGCGTTACCACAAGCAGACACGTGAGAGCGGTTTCGAAATCAAGATGATTCCTGCTTGGCGTCCTGACAAGGCTATGAACATCGAGAAGCCAGATTTCGCTGACTATATGAACAAGCTCGGTGAGGTAGCAGGTGTTAACCTCGTTACATTCCAGGATATGGTTGATGCTTTGCAGAAGCGTCACGACTTCTTTACTGAGAACGGCTGTAAGTTGAGCGACCACGGTATCGAGGAGTTCTACGATGAGCCATACACAGATTCTCAGATTGAGACTATCTTTGCCAAGGCTATGCGTGGCCAGCAGCTTTCTGCTCTCGAAATCCGTCAGTACAAGCATGCTTTCCTCAAGGTTTGTGCTGAGATGGATCACGCTGCCGACTGGACACAGCAGTACCACTATGGTGCTATCCGCGACAACAATACATTGATGTACAACAAGCTTGGTGCTGATACCGGTTTCGATTCTATCGGTGAGTTCACTACAGCCAAGGCTATGAGCAGCTTCCTCAATGAGCTCAACATGGAGGGTAAGCTTACACGTACTATCCTCTATACATTGAACCCATGTGCCAACGAGGTAATCGCTACCATGCTCGGTAACTTCCAGGATGGTTCTTGCCCAGGTAAGATCCAGTTCGGTTCTGGCTGGTGGTTCAACGATCAGCTCGATGGTATGACCCGCCAGATGAATGCACTCTCTGTATTGGGTCTCTTGAGCCGTTTCGTAGGTATGTTGACCGACTCTCGTTCATTCCTCAGCTACCCACGTCACGAGTACTTCCGTCGTTTGCTCTGCAACCTCCTCGGCAATGATGTAGAGAAGGGCTTGCTTCCTAACGACATGGAGAGCCTCTCTCGTATGGTAGAGGATATCTCTTACAACAATGCTCGCAACTACTTCAAGTTCTATTAATCTATAGAACTGAAGCAATTATACTAAGACAAATCCCTTCACGGCATCCCGGTGGTGTTGTGGAGGGATTTGATGTTTTATCGTGAAACCAATACTTTAAACTTATGGGGGTAATAGACAGAATACTAGGTTTTTACGAAGATATCAGAGAGTTTAATTCTTCTAATATCAAAGACTTCCGGGGCAGATTCAAGTCTTGGCTCAAGATGGGTATGCTTGCCGGTCGCATCTTCTATCTCAAGGATATGTGGGCAAGGGATGTGGCTGCCTTGACTTTCGCCTCCTTCATGGCTCTGATACCTTTCATGGCGATGATGTTTGTCATAGCCCGTGGTTTCGGCTATGCCTCTCTGCTCGAATCCTGGCTCTCTACCACCTTCGAGGCACAGCCTGTTGTGGCGCAGACCATCGTTAACTTCGTTCATAATTATATCGAGAATACGCAGAGCAACTATATCATCGGTACGGGTATCGTAATGTTTCTCTATACCATCGTTTCGCTGATGCAGAAGATAGAGCTTACCTTCGATGATATCTGGCATACGGGCGAGCGTTCATGGAAGCAGATTGTTACTGAATATCCTACCATCCTGTTCGGTCTGGGACTGCTGATTCTCTTTGCTTCGAGCATCAATGTATGGACGGTGAATATGGTGGATAATGTCGATAGGATAGCGGATATCGGCGATACCATTCCTTCGTTCATCCTTCATCTGGCGGCTTTTGTTCCGATGTTCCTGTTCTTCGTGTTCTGCTATTATGTCATTCCGAATACCTATATCCGGGTGCGCAGTACCCTGGTGCCTTCGTTCCTGGCGGGTGTCTGCATGACGGCTCTGCAGTATGGTTACATCTATCTGCAGGTATTTCTTTCCAGCTACAATGTCATCTACGGTTCGCTGGCAGCCATTCCGCTGTTCCTGTTATGGCTTCAGATATCCTGGGCTATCGTAGTCTTTGGCGCTTTGCTCTGCCATACCAACCAGAACATCCATTATTATGATGGCGATTTGCAGTATGACCATCTGAAACTGGTGCAGCGCATCAAGGTTTGTGGGGTGGTGATGCATCTGGTATGTCGTCGGTTCAATCAGGGCGAACAGGCGTATACTCCGAAAGAAATTCATGATTTAACGAAGATACCTCAACAGATTGTTAACCAGTCGGTTAAGGAACTGTTACGTGCCCGTTTGCTGGTAGAAATCCGGAATGGTAAGAAAAGCAGTTTTGAGGAATCGGTGGTTCTTCATCCGATAGAGAAGATAGAGCATCTTACCTATGGTGTGATGATAGAGCGCCTCTTCGGTTATGGCGAGGATATCTCAAGCCTTGCCGCATTGGAGTCGGATATGGCGATGTGGAAGGATATCGATATAGTAAATGCTAAGTTCATAGAAAAGGGAAAGCAAATCGCTTTCTGATAATAAACGGTGTTTTTTAGGCACGGTAATCCGTGCCTAAAAAACTATTAACTTATAGTATCTTACTCAAGTTTCGCAAGTAAGCTCCACACGCCCTGAAAGGGCAGAAGCTCCTAGCCCAGGGCATCGCCCTGGGTAATTACG
>JAJXBQ010000005.1:0-30948 GCA_021640525.1 Segatella copri | reverse complement strand
ATAATCTCATAATCTGTTCTTTTTATAGATTCTTTTGGCAAAGATACGACTTTTTGTAATATCTTCCAAGTTTTTTGGCATAAATCTATCATTCTGATGCTATTTTTGACGATTCTCTAAGATGTTCTTTGGGAAAATACGATATTTGTATCAATTTAGACGATATTGCGAGTGTTTTTGCAAGATTATCAGTACTTTTGTGGCGAAATATAAATAACGCAAAAATCATAACCGAAATGAAACGAATCTTTTTATCGCTGATACTCACAGCGGCAACCTTGCCTTGGGCTACTGCAGCCCTGGCGCAGCAGGACCCATCTGAGGCTCCTGCCACCAGACCCGTAAATCCTGTTTCTGCACCACAGAAACTCATCTTCGTACCGGACTCTCTGAAACCCTATGATTTCAACAAGGATGATGAGAGATGGTGCTGGCGACATAGTGCACAGACCCAGAATATCGTGTATTTCTGGGAAAAGCCATTCGGAGACAATCCGCAGAATCCTCCTTCGCTCGAAGGTAAGCCGATGAAATTCGACCTGGGCAATCTACAGACTCAGGTAGAACGGTTCTATCGTTTCTTCCGTGACACCCTGAAGTTCTCTCTGCCGGGCAGCATCTGCGACAAGTATAAGATGATGGTGATGGTGAACTATTCGCTGGAAGGAACTGCTTACGGCGGAACTTACGATGACTTTATCGGAGCGCTCTGGGTAACACCTAACCGTATTCAAGATAAGAAACTCAACTGTTTGGCTCACGAGTTGGGACACAGTTTCCAGCTTCAGATTATGGCAGACAAAACGGGCGAAGCCTGGGGTGGAAGCGGCTTCTTCGAGATGACATCCCAATGGATGCTCTGGAGAGTGAATCCCGACTGGATAACAGATGAGAAGTATCATTTCGATGCCTTCAGACAGCTTACCCATAAGGGTTATCTGCATCTGGACAACATCTATCATTCGCCATACGTGATAGAGTGGTGGGCTGAGAAGCATGGTTTGGAAAGCATCGCCCAGCTCTATCGTGAGGGAAAAGTAGGAGAGGACCCGGTTGTTACCTACAAGCGGAAGTATAAGATGACTCAGAAGCAGTTTAATGATGAGATGTTCGACTGCTATCGTCATCTCGTGAACTTCGATTTCGGTTATGCCCGTAAGGAGACCCGACCTTATGCCTGCACCTTCGATACCAGGATGCTGAAGCAGAAGAATGGTTATCTCCGTCCGGATACAGCTTCGGTTCTTGAGAACTATGGTTTCAATGCCATCAAGTTGGAAATCCCGAAGGCTGGCAAGAAGGTTACAGTAGATTTCAGAGCCCTCGATGCCAAGGGTAAGATGTTCAAGGCATCCAAGGACAAGATGGCACGCACCATCGGTTACCGTTATGGTTTGGTGGGAGTAACTGCCGATACCGATGAATGCATCTACAGCCCGATGGGCGAAGCGATGAATGGAAAGGTTTCGCTTGTGGCTCCAAAGTCCCAGCCTCTCAAGGCGCTCTATCTCGTGGTGATGGGAGCTCCTGTGAATCATTCGCTCGTTCCATCTTCCCGCCGTTTCCCTTATGAGGTAAGAGTGAAGTAAGAGTGAAGTACGAATCGAATAAAAATCATCTACATAAAAAATATCATAGCTTATGAAGAATAAGACTTTTATAAAGAATAAGACTTTATTTGCTGCATCTCTCGCCTTGATGATGGCTTTGCCGATGCAGGCACAGCGCTTTGAAGACAACTTCGAAGATAAGACGCTGCGACTGGATTACATCGTGGCGGGCGATAGCGTGAACCAGGCTATCTATTTTGAACAGGCTTACAGCAACCCTACCTGGGCAGGCAGAAAGACAAGACTGGATGAGAAATTCCTGAACGGAAACGGACAGGTGACCGTGTATGAGCATGGCACCAACAAGGTGCTCTATGTAAATACTTTCTCAACACTCTTCCAGGAATGGCAGCTTACACAGGAGGCTAAGCATCTGCAGAAATCATTCGAGAGCAGTTTCCTCGTGCCGTTCCCGAAGAAGCCGGTGGATGTAAGCATCACCCTGAGCGATACGCATCAGAAGGTGACTGCAGAACTGCGCCATACCATCAATCCACAGGATATTCTCATCCGACCATTGGGCGAGAATGGCATCCCTTACCGCTATATCGTGAAGAGCGGAGAGGCTGCCGACTGTGTTGACCTCGCCATCATCGCCGAGGGCTATCGCCAGGACCAGATGGATAAATTCTATCAGGATGCGCAGCGGGCAGCCGATGCCATCTTCGAGCGCGAACCTTTCGCTTCGCTCAAGTCGAGATTCAACGTGGTGGCTGTTGCGGCTCCATCGCTCGATGAGGGACCAAGTATTCCGCACGAAGGGAAATGGAAGAACACGATGGCTTGCTCTCATTACGATACTTTCTATTCGAACCGTTATCTCACCACGAGCAAGATTCATCGCATCTATGATGCCTTGAGTAATGTGCCTTTCGAGCAGATTATCGTATTGGTGAATTCTCCTACGTATGGTGGCGGCGGCATCTATAACCAGGTTACGCTTTCTACCTCTGATCATCCTACGTTCAAGAAGGTGCTGGTACATGAGTTCGGTCATGGCTATGCGGGCTTGGGTGATGAGTACAGTACCGATGAGTATGACCCGATGTATCCTGGTGATACCGAGCCTTGGGAGCCTAACCTCACCACGCTGAAGGATTTCCAGAGTAAGTGGGCGGATATGATGCCGAAGGGTGTGAAGATTCCTACGCCGCTTGCCAAACTTCCGGATTACAGGAATATCAAGAACGCGAAGGAGCAGAAGAAACTCAACGAAGCCGTCTTCAAGATTGGTGTGTTCGAGGGGGCGGGCAACCAGAGCAAGGGATGTTATCGTCCGGCGCAGGTTTGCCGTATGCGAATCAACGAAGTGGATGATTTCTGTCCGGTTTGCCAGCGTGCCATCCGACGCATCACAGATTTCTATACTGGGAAATAATATTTTCCTAACTGGAGAAAAAAGATACTTAAGAAGTCAACAAGTAAAATATCAAGCATAATGAAAAATCAGATTTTAGCTCTTTCGCTGTTGAGCGCAGCTTTGGCGATGCCGGCAGCTACAGCTTCAGCACAGGGCACATTAGAAGATTACAACAGAGCCTATGCGCTGCGTCATCAGTTTTCAGCCGATTCCGTGTTCCATTGGGCACGCTCATCGGCTTGGTGCGATTCCACCCACGTACTGCATTATCAGATTTCTACTCCTCAGGGCAGGAAGTTTGTTTCCTATGATGCCGACAATGATGAGATGAAGACTTATGATTCGCAGGAAGCGATGGAGAAGGCGCTGGGCATCAAGCCTCGCCGCCCTTATAAGCCTCAGTTTGGCAGACGCCATGAGCGCCATTGGATGGAGGTAGATGAGGAGAAGGAGGCTTATCCGGTACTTTCGCCCGACGGCAAGATGGAAGCCTACATCGAAGGTTACAACGTGGTGGTTCATGAGGCAGGAAAACCTTATACCGAAGCCAAGCGAATCCTTACCCAGGATGGTACCATCGGATGCTATTACAGCAACCGCATCCAAT
Organism: Segatella copri; assembly: GCA_021640525.1. GTDB lineage: Bacteria > Bacteroidota > Bacteroidia > Bacteroidales > Bacteroidaceae > Prevotella > Prevotella copri_S. The sequence goes on along the minus strand of JAJXBQ010000005.1, from coordinate 27,371 downwards.
GGAGCCCAGACGGCAAGCACATCTTCGTATGCAAGCGTGTGCCGGTAGAGAAGCGCTATGCCTACTACGTAGAATCTTCGCCTGCCGACCAGCTGCAGCCTATCCTCCACAAGCAGGAGTATGCCAAGCCGGGCGATGCCCTGCCACAGCACTATCCGGTCATCATCGATGTGGCTACCGGAAAGAAGGTGGAGGCTGACAAGCATCAGATAGAAAACCAGTATGAACTGGAGTGGATGCAATGGACACCAGACAGCAAGGAGGTGACGATGGAGTACAACCAGCGTGGGCATCATCTCTATCAGATGCTGGCGATGAATGCCGAAACCGGCAAGCTTCGTACCGTGGTAGAGGAGCGTGCCAATACTTTCGTAAACTATGGTCGTCTGTGGCGTCAGTTTATCAAGGATGGCAAGCAACTGCTCTGGATGAGCGAGCGCGACAACTGGAATCATCTCTATCTCTACGATGTGCAGAAGTCGAAGGTTATCCGACAGATTACAAAGGGCGAATGGTTTGTTCGCGGCATCCAGCGTGTGGATGAAGAGAAGGGAGAAATCTATTTCTCGGCTAGTGGCGTGAATAAGAATGAGGACCCATATCTGGTACATTATTATAAAATAGGTATCGACGGCAAGAATATGGTGGCGCTCACTCCTGAAGAGGGAAATCATAGTGCCCAATATACCTATGATTACCGTTATCTCCTGAATACCTATTCTAAGGTGGATGCCGCTCCTGTTACCGTGCTCAGAGATGCGCAGACCGGTAAGCTCGTCAAGACCCTGGAGACGGCTGATATCGCTACGCTGAAGAAGCACGGATGGGTAGCTCCTGAGGTGTTTGTGGCTAAGGGGCGTGATGGCAAGACCGATATGTGGGGCATCATCCAGCGCCCTACCAATTTCGATCCGAACAAGAAATATCCGGTTATCGAGTATATCTATTCGGGTCCGGGCGATGCCTATACTCCGAAGAGTTTCATGCCATACAACTGGTACACCACTTCGCTTGCCGAACTCGGTTTCATCGTAGTCCAGCTCGATGCGATGGGAACTTCCTATCGCGGCAAGAAGTTTGAGGAGGTTTGCTACAAGAATCTGAAGGATGCCGGATTCCCAGACCGTGAACTCTGGATCAAGGCTGCAGCCAAGAAGTATCCTTATATGGATGCTGATAATGTGGCAATCTATGGCTGTTCGGCAGGCGGACAGGAGAGTACCACAGCCGTATTGCTGCATGGCGATTTCTACAAGGCAGCCTATAGTGCCTGCGGCTGTCATGACAACCGGATGGATAAAATCTGGTGGAACGAGCAATGGATGAGCTGGCCTATCGATTCCAGCTACGTAGAGTGCAGCAACGTGGAGAACGCCCATAAGCTGGAGCGCCCGTTGATGCTGGTGGTAGGCGAGATAGATGACAACGTAGATCCATCGACCACCTATCAGGTGGTGAATGCCCTGGAAAAGGCGAATAAGGATTTCGAACTCGTGGTGATTCCTGGAGCTCATCATACCATGGGCGAACTCTATGGCGAGCACAAGCGTTACGATTTCTTCGTGAAGAATCTGCTGGGTGTGAAACCGCCTAAATGGAGCGATGTAAAGAGCAAGTAATTCAGGTTTCAATCTGTTAATAGTGAAACTTCTCACTTGAATCATTATTTAAGTTTTGCCCTGAAGCAAACGGATAGTCTTACTATTAAAAAGTAGCTATTTGCTTGTTTCGGGGCTTTTTTTGTTCTTTTTGTTGTATTTCTCGTTATATTTTTGTAATTTTGCGGCATTAAATTATCTAACAACAGAAAATAAAGACTCATATAATGAGAAAGATATCTACTCTAATGGTTTCTGTGCTCTGCATGATGATGCCTGTAGGGGCTGAGGCGCAGGTACCGACAGCCTTCGTCTCGAAAGGGGCTACGGATATTCAGGCGCAGCCACATTCGGTAACGCAAACCAACTCGGGTGCACAATTGGCTGCTATCGACCCTATGGTGCGCTCTATCACGATGGATAATGGTTTGCCGAGTAATGCTGTGCGTAGCGTGGTTCAAGGTTCCAAGGGATACATGTGGTTTGGTACAGACAACGGATTGTGCCGTTTTGACGGATACGATGTCAAAACCTATTATAATCCCTTTACGACTGTAGACCAGTTTGTGAGCGCCCTTACTGCTTGCGAAGAAGGACTGCTGGTAGGTTGCAATAATGGAGCCTATCTGTTCTGTAATGCAACCGACCAATTCCAGAAACTGAGTGATAAGATTACGGCGCCTGTCCTAAATTTCTCGCTTGACGGCGATCAGAATGTTTGGATTTCTACTAGCGGACAGGGCGTGTTCAGATACAATCGGACTACTCACGAACTGCATCAGTATCCGATGAAGAATATTCAGGGTAAAGTGAAAAGTACGCTGGTTGATGCCAACAACCAGGTATGGATGCTTTGTAACCAGGGTGAAGCCAGCATCTATCATCTCAACAAGTCGACCGACCAGTTTGAAGCATTCCCTCTGAAGGGCGATGCAACCATGTTTCACGGCATGGCGATGCTGGCTACTTCCGATGGCAATGTTTATGTCGGAACCTGGGAAAACGGACTTTACAAGCTCAACGCCGATGGTAGTGCCGAACAGCTCATCAGCGGAACCTTGAGTAATGCTGTTCATCATATCCATCAGCTTTACTGCAACGACAACAAGTCTCTTCTCATAGCTAGCGATGATGGATTGGTGCAGTATGACATTCAGAACCGTATCTGGCACATGTTGTCGGAAGTCAACAATCCGAGCCGGAGTACGAGCGAGCGCTTTGTTTATGGTATTGCGGATGATAATGAAGGTGGCATTTGGGTATCTACTTACTATGGTGGTGTGAATTATCTTCCTTCTACGAGTTTTGAAGAGCGTTTCCGTGCTTATTCTGCCCGTCTGGGTGGATTGCGCGGTAATGTGGTAGGAAGATTCTTCGAAGACCATCAGCATCGCATCTGGATAGCTACGGATGATGCGGGACTCGACTGCTTTAATCCCCAGACCAACAGTTTTGTTTCTTATCCGGGCAAGGCGGCTATGGGCAAGTATAATGTTCATGCGCTCTTTGCTGATGAAAATGATCTGTGGGTAGGAACCTATGGCAATGGTGTCATCAGAATGAATATGGCTACCGGAGCGCAGCAGGTTTTCCTGACCGATGGAATGGCTTCGGGCGGTAATGCCTATTGTATTTATCGTGACCGGAAAAAACGGCTCTGGGCGGCTACGATGGATGGTGCCAACCTCTTCGATGAAGGACAGCAGAAGTTCTGCAAAATCAAGTCGTTCAAGTCGCTTACCATCGATATCAAGGAAGATCCTCAGGGTAATGTATGGTTTGCTACCCAGGGAGGCGGCTTGTGGCGCTTAGACAAGAATAATGCCTGGAAACAGTATAAATATGTAGAGAATGATTCTACTTCGCTGGTGAGTGATCTGGTAAACTGTCTGGCTATCGGCGAAAAGGGGCAGCTCTATGTCGCAACCAGCAAAGGACTTTGCGAATTTCTGCCTTCAAAAGGTATATTCCGCCGAATCTCCATCGATGCGCCAAGTCAGGATTTCACGAGTCTTGTCATTTCGCAGGGAGTAATGTGGATTTCTACCAGCAAGGGTATTGTGAAATATACGCCGGGTGAACCTGTCCAACTGTTCAATAAATATGACGGACTCACTTGCGACCAGTTTATCCCAAACGCCGGACTCCTGGCTTCTGATGGCAGAATCTATTTCGGTTCTACAAGAGGTTTCAACTGCTTTTATCCATATCTCGTCAAGATCAACCAGGTAGCTCCTCCTGTAGCAATCACCTCGGTAGAACTCTTCGGACAGCCGATAGAGGCGGGGAGCGACCAGCTGGAGAAATCTCTGAGTCATGCAGCAGAACTCAATCTGTCTCATAACGAGAATACCATCAATATCTCGTTTGCCGCCCTGAGCTATGTATCGCCTGAGAAGAACCAGTATGCTTACAAACTTGAGGGAGTAGACAAGGATTGGATTTATACCCACGAGCATCGGGCCAACTATACCAATCTTCCTGCCGGAACCTATACCTTCCTGGTTAAGGCAACCAATAATGATGGTGTATGGTCGAAGAATGAGGCAAAACTGAAGATTGTGGTTCATCCGCCGTTCTGGTGGTCTTTGCCAGCCAAGATTCTGTATCTTCTGCTCATTGGTTACGCAATCTACTGGTTCATGCAGAGCCGGTTGAAACGTGAGAAACTCCGTCATCAGGAAGAACTCGACCAGTTGGAACTCAAGCAGGATCAGGAGATGAGAGATGCCCGCCTGCAGTTCTTCACGATGATAGCCCATGAAATCCGTACGCCGGTAACGCTTATCATCGGACCTTTGGAGAGCCTGAAAGAGCATTGGAAACAGGTTTCCGGAAAACTTTCCGATGGTGAGACTATCACGCAGACGCTTTCTGTTATCGACCGTAACGCCCAGCGTTTGCTCCTGCTAGTAAATCAGCTGCTCGATTTCAACAAAGTGCAGCAGAAGGGCATGCAGGTTCATTTCCGTTTGAACAACATTTCTAAGCTGATGCATGCTGTGGTAGAGCGCTTTGCTCCTACCTTCGAGCAGAAAAGCATTCGTCTTGATGTAGATTATCCTGCCGATAAGCTCGTGGCGATGATAGATCAGGAGGCCATTACCAAGGTTATCAGCAATCTGATGTCCAACGCCTTGAAATATACCGAGGATTATGTACGCTTGTCCTGCCGCCTGCTGGAGAATGGAACCCATTTCCGCATAGAGGTGGAAGACAACGGATTGGGAATCAGTCCTGACGAAAAGGAGAAAATCTTCGGAGCCTTCTATCAGGCACGCGACAACAAACCGGGAACCGGAATCGGTCTCAACATCGTGAAGAATCTCGTTGAGGCTCATCATGGTATGGTTGAAGTAGAATCTGCAGTAGGTAAGGGATCTACCTTTATCGTAACCTTGCCGCTCAACCAGATGGATGCTGTGGTAGAAAAGGCAGACGAAATGGTGAAGGAAGAAGAAACTGTTGCTGAGGAAAATCTGCTGACAGCTGAAACTCCAGTTGAGCAAGGTTCTCAAAAGGCAGGCGTTGCTGTTGCCAGTCCGCTTCGTGAACCGGCAAAACCGGTGATGCTGATTGTGGATGATGATGAAGACATGCGCCAGTTTGTGAAGGCTCATTTCGAAAAGATGTATACGGTTTATACCGCCGACAACGGAAAGGATGCGCTCCGTAAACTGGAGAAACATCCGGTTTCGCTCATCATAAGCGACTGGATGATGCCGGAGATGGATGGTCCGGAGTTCTGCCGTAGGGTGCGTGAAAATTCAGAATATTCTCATCTCCCATTCGTGATGCTTACGGCAAAGACCGATGATGCGGCGAAGACGGAGAGTATGAACTGTGGAGCCGATGTCTACATAGAAAAGCCGTTCTCGATGAAGTATCTTGAGGCAAGCGTAAGACAGCTTCTTGAGATGCGCCGTCTGTTGAGGAGTAAGTTCTCTCATACTCCGCTTGAGCCGATAGCAGAGATTGCTCCAACTCAGGTTGATAATGCGTTCCTGGAACGAATGTCTCGCATCATCGAAGAGAATGTGGCGAATCCGGAACTCAACGTGGCGTTCCTTGCCGAAAAAATGGGCATAAGCCGCTCTTCGCTCTTTAATAAGATTCGCGGTCTTGCCGATGTTACGCCAAACGAGATGATCCAGCTCGTGAAACTGAAGAAGGGCGCAAAACTCCTGAAAGAAGGAAACTACCGCATCAGCGAAATCAGCTATATGGTAGGTTTCAGCAGTCCTAGCTATTTTGCCAAGTGCTTCCAGAAGCAGTTTGGCGTCAAGCCGATGGATTTCGTAGCTGCGGAATCGTAGGATAGAAAAACTATTCGGATAGAATAAAAAATCGCCTGGGTGCTCAGATGCATCCAGGCGATTGTCTTATTTGTAAAAAGCCTATTCTTTATTTCTTTGTGGCTCTGATAAAGAAACCGATGAGGCAGATGTAAGCCAGGAGCGAACAAACCTCAGACATCGGATTAACCCACCAGCTGTCGGCGATACTTACCTCGATGCCGCCAAACTTCAGAAGGGCGCTAACCACACCCATCAGGGCTCCACCGGCGATGAAGCCGCTGGCGATGAGCGTTCCCTTCTCACCACGTTCGCTGTTCACCTTGGCATCCTTGCTGCGCGAAGTAACATACCAGTTAATGGCTCCACCCACGAGCAGAGGAACGTTCAGTTCCAGCGGAATAAACATACCCAGAGCGAAAGCCAGGGCAGGAATCTTGAAATAAGTGAGCACGATGGCTATCACGGCTCCGATGCCATAGAGCACCCAAGGAGCTCCCACGCCATTCATCAAAGGGTCGATAACCGCAGCCATCGCATTAGCCTGAGGAGCTGCAAGCGAACCCGATGCGAAACCGTAAGTCTCGTTGAGCAGCATCATCACGCCGCCCACGGTAGCCGCACTCACCAGGGTACCGAGGAATTTCCATCCCTCCTGTTTCTTAGGAGTTGTTCCCAGCCAGTAACCAATCTTCAGGTCGGTAATAAACGAACCTGCTACCGAGAGGGCTGTACAAACCACACCACCCATAATCAGGGCAGCCAGCATGCCGCCAGGACCTTTCAGGCCTACAGCCACCATCACCACAGAGGCGAAGATGAGCGTCATCAGGGTCATTCCCGAAACAGGGTTTGAACCCACGATAGCGATGGCATTAGCCGCTACGGTAGTAAAGAGGAAGGCGATGGCAGCCACGAGCAGAATGGCGATAATGGCGAAGAGAAGGTTGCCCTCCATCACGCCAAACCAGAAGAAGAGGAAGGTTACGAGGATGGTAACAAGCGAACCGATAGCGATAATCTTGAAAGAGATGTCGCGCTGGGTGCGCTTCACGTTCTCATCCACATCGCTCTTGCCCTTCAGTTCCTTGGCAGCCAGACCTACGGCACTCTTGATGATGCCCCAGCTCTTGATGATGCCGATGATACCTGCCATGGCGATACCGCCGATACCGATGCTGCGGGCGTAGGAACGGAAGATTTCCTCCGGACTCATGGCTCCTACAGTTTTCACGATGCTAGGATCCCAGGCGCTCAGCACGCTATCATGGAAGATAACGCTCATGCCCGGAACAATCAGCCACCATACTACGAGCGAACCCAGACAGGTGAAGAAGGCATACTTCAGACCGATGATGTAACCCAGACCTAATACGGCAGCACCTGTGTTTACCTTGAATACGAGCTTAGCCTTGTCGGCAAGGTCGCATCCCAGACTTACCACACGCGATGTGAAATTCTCGTTCCACCATCCCAGGCTGGCTACGATAAAGTCGTAAAGACCACCCACCAGTCCGGCTATGAGCAGCGGCTTAGCCTGGTCGCCTCCCTTGGCTCCGCTCACCAGTACCTGCGTGGTAGCCGTAGCCTCAGGGAACGGATACTTGCCGTGCATATCGCTTACGAAGTACTTGCGGAAAGGAATAAGGAAAAGAATTCCTAAAACTCCTCCCAAGGCCGAAGCCATGAAGATTTTCATAAACGAAGTAGTCATCTCCGGATATTTAGCCTGCAGGATGTAGATGGCTGGCAGGGTAAAGATGGCTCCTGCCACCACAGCACCCGAACAGGCTCCGATGCTCTGGATGATGACATTCTCGCCCAGCGCCTTGCTACGCTTGGTAGCGGTACTTACGCCCACGGCGATGATGGCGATAGGGATGGCTGCTTCGAACACCTGACCCACCTTCAAGCCCAGATAAGCTGCGGCGGCAGAGAAGATGACTGCCATCACGATTCCCCATGTAACCGACCATCCGTTCACCTCAGGATAAACCTTGTCTGGCGACATCAGCGGCTTATATTCCTCCCCGTCTTTCAGTTCGCGGAATGCGTTCTCGGGGAGTTGCAAATTGTCTTTTTCTTCCATTATTTCTCAATTCTGATGATATACTCACTCATGAAACTTGCACCTGGCTGCAGACGGTTCATCAGATACTTGTCCTTAAACTCGCCATCATATTCAGCCCAGTCGCTCAAACCATACCATGGCTCGATGCAGATGAATGGAGCGTGCTTGCCTGTTGGGTTCCAGATACCTACGGCTGGAGTCTTGAACTCGAGGGTTACATGAGGTTCGCCCTGCTCGTTGAGAATGCTCACCTGCTTAACCTGACTCTTGTCGAAGATAACAGCATCTTCTGCGAAAGTCTCCTCGTTTACTTCCCAGATACCCTTGTCGGTTTCTACGGTTTCCTTAGCCTGACGGTCGATGCATCCGCCTACGTTACCATAGAGACGAACAGGAGCCTCGTTATCGAGTTTCAGGGTAGCCTTCATTTCTTCGCCCTTCTTGCAGCCAGGAACCATGAATGCTGGGTGACCGCCAATCTGAAAGAAGATTTCCTTGTCGTCGGTATTCTCTACGTGCCAGATGACATGAATTTCGTTGCCCTGCAGGCGGTAAGAGATGGCAAGGTTGAAGTGGTAAGGATAGTTCTTCTGAGTCTCTTCGTTGTCGATGAGCGCGAAGGTGAGGCGGTCGGCAGTCTTGCCAACGAGTTTGAACTCTGTATCGCGTGCGAAACCATGGCGAGAAAGGTGATACTCCTTGCCCTCTGTGCGATAAGTGTCTTTCCACAATCCGCATACGATAGGGAAGAGGATAGGAGAGTGGCGGTTCCAGTATTTCTCGTCGCCATCCCAGAGATATTCATTACCATTAGCATCCTTGATGCTCTGAAGTTCTGCTCCGAGAGATGAAATCTCAAGTGTGAGCTGATCATTCTTAATCTGTTCCATTGTTATTAATTCTTTTGTTTAGTTTTTAATGTTTCATCTGATTATCTTTTTTCAAAGATATTGCAAAGGTACAATTTATTTTCGTAAAGCACAAGAAAAGAGCGTTTTTTCTCAGATATTACAATATATTTATACGATTTTGTTAGCTTATCTCGAATATTTGCTGTAACTTTGTAGCCCGAAATAGATAGATAACAAGAAGTATAAGAAAAAAAATAGTATTTAATCTAATGACAAGCAGTAATAAAGTTAAAGGCTTTGCGGCGGGTATTGTTGCCGCAGTATGTTATGGTACCAATCCTTTGGGCACGCTCGAACTCTATGGCGACGGATTCAATTCCAGTTCTGTACTCATCTATCGTTATCTCTTGGCGGTACTGATGTTTGCCGTGGTGATGCTGTTCCGCAAGGAGAGTTTCAAGGTGAAGTGGGGACATCTGATTCGTCTTGGCGTGCTGGGCTGCATGTTTTCGCTCTCATCAGCTACGCTTTATGTCAGTTTCCATTATATGGCGGCAGGTATTGCCAGCACCATCCTCTTCGTTTATCCTATTATGACAGCCATCCTGATGACGGTCTTCTTCCATGAGAAGGTAACGTGGTCTACCTCGCTTGCCATTCTTCTGGCGGTATCGGGAGTAGGATTGCTCTATCAGGGCGATGGAAACGATAAGTTGAGCACGGCGGGTTTTGCCCTCGTCATGTGTTCATCCCTGCTCTATGCCCTTTACATCATCTCCATCAACCAATGGAAGAATCCGGGCATGTCGAACATCAAGTTTACCTTCTACATTCTGGTGTTCGGACTCATCACGATGCTCATCTATTCGTTTATTGCAGGCGAGTCGATACAGATGCTTCAAACGCCTAAACAATGGCTCTGTGCTGCCCAGCTGGCTTTGTTGCCAACGGTATTGTCGCTCTTCTTCATGACCATCTCCATCAATCTCATCGGCAGCACGCCAGCCGCCATCATGGGAGCCCTGGAGCCTGTAACGGCGGTAATCATCGGCGTCTGCGTCTTCGGCGAGAGCTTCTCTCTGCAGCTGGCGATAGGCATCCTCGCTATCCTGGCTGGCGTAACGATTATCATCGCAAGAAAGAAAGGGTAAAAAGGTAAAAAGAAGAAAAAATCCTCGCTCGAAAAAGAACTCGAACGAGGATTTTTTTTATCTGTTCTAGCTGCAAGCAAATAGGCTCGCGAGCCGCCAGGCGTTAAGATGATTATCTCAGAATATCCTTCAGCGCAAAATTGGCAAGGATGGATGTTGACTGGCTCAGCATGCGGATGAACTCCTGGGCTGAGTTTTTCATGTAAGCATCTTTCAGAATGTGGATGCAGCCATCCATTTCGTTGTCGGCAGCATCGATAGGAATCGCCTTCATGCCGTTCTGCAGAATGGTGGTCGATTCGGAGAGAATGGTCACCAGATTGCTGCGGCTCAGAAGGTCGAAGATGATGTTTACATTATTCACCTCTACCATAATCTTGTAGTTCAAATCTTTGCCCTCTACCATGTGATCAAAGGCGTTGCGTGCCTGCAGACCCTTACAAGGAAGGATGAGGTCGTAACGCTCCAGATCGGAAAGCTTGACCGATGAAAGGCGCGCCAGCGGATGATTCACGTTCACGATAGCGGCAAGACGGTTGCTGAAAATAGCTCGGCTGTCTACCGCTTTTTCGTTCTTCAGAGGCTTGAAAGCCAGAACGAGGTCGAGTTCGCGCTTCTTCAGTCCGTCCATCAGTTCCTGCATGGTGCGGTATTGGATGTTGAGCTTTACATGAGGATAGGCGTGGAGAAAGGCGATGAGCGTCTCGGACATGATGTTGCTGAAGGAGAACGTTACGCCGATGTTCAGTTCGCCTGTAAGCATTTCCTTCAGATCGTTCATGTGGTCTACACAGGCTTCGGCAGAATTGACCGCATTTTGGGCATAAGGTCTCAATTCCTTGCCCGCCTCTGTGAGGTAAACCTCATGAGAATTGCGCTCGAAGAGAGGCAGACCTATCTCCTGTTCCAGATGCGAAATCTGTTGTGAGAGGGTGCTCTGGGTGATGTATAACTTGCGCGAAGCTTCTGAGAAGTTGAGCGTCTCGGCTACCTTCAAGAAATATTTCAGTTGTCGTATTTCCATATTGTTCCTTTATTGAAGCTATCGGCTATAGAAATAACCGATAGCTAAATTTGGGTGCAAAGATAAAACATTTATTTTAATATCCTCTTTTTTTGAAGAATAAAATGATGTTTTATCGCATCTCTACTTCTTTTTATCCGGTTATCATCCGATGAAAACCTGATTATCATCGGATGAATTTCCGATTATCATCCGATGAAAATCAGATTTCCAACCAGATGATTATTTGATTTCTACTTCGTGCAAATCTACGAATTCGCCATTCTTCTTCTTTCTTTCTACCAGCATGGCAAGCAGCTTGCGCTTGCGGTTGTCGGCGATGAAACGGCGGAAGAATACGTTTGGAATTGCCACACCCAGGGCGATGCAGATGATGGCGAGCGAAGCCTTGATGAGGTTGTTCATACCCACGGTTACTTCGCCTACCACGCCGTGCATGTCGATGAAGGCAAAGAGGGCGCGATACATCAGAACTCCCGGTACCATTGGGATTACGCTAGGAATGGTGATGCATTGGTGAGGGGTATGGAACCAATGGCGCGCCTTGATCACGATGATGCTGATGAGCGCAGAACCGGCAAGCGAACCGATGCTCAGACCCATGTCGAGACCGATGTTGCCGTTAGATGGACCCAGATTGACGAAATTGCGGAAGCATACGGCGATGATACCGCCCACAGCTACAACCGGCAACAGACGGCGAGGTATGCTGAAGATGGTAGAGAAACCCATGGCCGATACGGCAGCTGCGATGGCAAACTCCCAGTATTCGTGATGAGGAGTCATCGTAAGATCCTTCACGAAGTTGTCGATATGGCAAACCTGGATGGCGAAGGCGATACCGAACGCCATCGCGAAGAGCATCAGCAGGGTGTTCAGGGCACGAACCATTCCCACCTCAATATATCCGTCGAGCATATCGCACACAAAGTTGATGAGTGGAACTCCCGGCACGATGAAGAGGGCACACGCCATCAGCGGATGCCAAGGGGTGTCTGAATGCATGAAGGCTGGAAGCGCTTCGGCAATCGATGGGTTGAGCGAAAGGAATGAGGTCAACCAGGCTATCAGAGTGGCTACGAAAGCCGAAATTCCGATGGCTACATAGTTGTTGCAGCCCTTGGTTGGCAAGAACATTCTCAGGCGGAAACCCAGAATGGCTGCAAGCGAACAGAAGAAGAAGGCTGGCCAGTCGCAACCGAACTGGATGCAGAATCCGCCGCAGGCAAAACCGCCGCCGATGGCTACCTGCCAAGGGGTGAAACTGCGTGGGGTGGCCTTGATGTCGTTCAGAGCCTGCTCATACTGTTCGAGCGAATAGTTATCCTTGATGGCCTTCCAGGTGAGCTTACTTACCTGGGAAATAGAGGTGAGGTTGATACCGTGCTTCTCGCATCTCTGGAACTTGGAGAAGGAATGCTCCTCGTCGCTATAGTTTACCATCAGCACGTTCCAGTTGATGTAAAGGTGCATGTATCGCTCGTCGAGACCGAGGAAAGCTGCTGCACGCTTCATGGTTCGCATGATGCGGGATGTGTCGGCAGCACTCTCCATGAGAATGCTACCGGTACGTAATAATAAGTCGAGTTTTCTTCTGAGTTCTGATTCTGCTATTTCCTTGCAGTTGCAGTTATCTTCTACGCAAGCGCAGGTTTTCAATTCTTTTTCTGTCATATATGTTTATCCGAATACAAAAATAATAATCTGAATGGTTACAATTCTGAGGAACATGGCGAATGGATATACATTCGCATAGCCTACTGTTGGCGCATCAGCCGAAGTCTGCTCACGTACGTAAGCCAGGGCAGAAGGGTTGGTGTTGGCACCTGCCAATACGCCGAGTAATGTATAATAGTTGATGTGGAACACGAGCTTGCCGATGATGCCGCCCAGAATGATTGGTATCATGGTGATGGCGATGCCGTAGAGTATCCAGGTCAGTCCGCTTTCTGATGCTACGGTCTGGATAAACTGTTCGCCTGTGCCGAGACCCACGCAAGCCAGGAAGATGCAGATTCCGATTTCGCGAAGCATCAGGTTGGCTGAAATGGTATTGTAGGTAACGAGGTTGTATTTCGGTCCGAAATAACCTATCAGAATGGCTACTACCAATGGGCCGCCGGTAAGTCCGAGACGCAGATTCTCGTTGATGCCTGGGATGAAGAACGGAATGTTGGCTACGATACAACCCAGCATGATGCCCAGGAAGATAGGGATGAGGTTAGGGTAGTTCAGACGCTTCATCTGGTTACCCAGCACCTTCTCGGTATGAGCGATGGCGAGTTCCTTGCCCACTACGGTTACGCGGTCGCCCAACTGGAGTTTCAGGTCTGGGGTTGCGATGAGGTCTACACCATTTCTGTTCACGCGGGTAATGTTGGCGCCAAGGTTGCTTCTAATCTGCAACTGGCTGATGCTCTTTCCGTTGATGCCCGGTTTGGTAATCAGGATTCGGCGGTTGATGAGTTCGCTGCTGAATTCCTCGTCCTTTACGTCAACCTTCTCGCCGAGCAGGGCGATGATAGGTTCTTCTACGGTAGGATGAGCTACAATCTGCAGAATGTCGCCCTCTTCTATCACGGTCTGTCCGTTAACCACCTCGTTCTGGCGTTCGCCGTTATTACGGATAATCTTAGAAACCATGAAGTCGCGCTTCAGCAGATAGCGAATCTGCTTGACGGTATCTTTGAAAACCATCTGGTTAGAAACCTTTACGGCGAAGGTGTTCAGGGTCATCGCTTCAAGATGTCCCTTGCCTCGCTTAGCTTCATCCTCTTCCTTCTGCTTGTCTACGCGTAGCGCGAACCTTAATATAATGAAGCTGAGGATAACGCCGAGCACACCCATAGGATAGGCGATGGCATAGCCGGCTGCGATGGATGGGGCGTCGATGTGGCGCAGGTCGCTGAATGCCTGCTGGGCTGCACCCAATCCAGGAGTGTTGGTTACGGCACCCGAAAGGATACCTGCCATAGAGGTGATGGATGTTCCCGAAAATGAGAAGATGACCAAGGTAGTAATGATACTCAGGGCCACAACAATCATGCTGAGCAGGTTGAGACTCTTGCCGCCGTTCTTGAACGAAGCGAAGAAGCCCGGACCTACCTCCAGACCGATAGAGTAGACAAAGAGGATCAAGCCAAATTCCTTGAGGAAGTGGAGCAGATGCTCGTCAAGGTTGAGAGAGAAATGTCCAAAGATAAGACCGATGAACAGAATCCAAGCCAAGCCCAGGGAAACACCTTTTACTCTGAGCTTACCTAAACACAAACCCAAGGCGATGACGAGCGAAAGAATCATCACAGAGTGGGCTACTCCGCCTCCCCAAAGGTCTGGGAAGCCATAAAATAGATTTTTTAAAATCTCCATTTTTCTTTATCTATTAATGTAAATACTGAATTTTCAAAAACATTCTTTCTTATCGATTTCTGAAATCGATTGCAAAGGTATAGATAAAAACGAAAGCAAAACTCGTTTTATATTTAAAAGCTACGAATGCGGCTATAAGTGCTTTCTATAGCGAAAATAGGCTTTGCGGGCTTTTCTTTTCTCTTTCTCATGCATTTCTAGCCCTTTCTATGTTCATTATATCAGTTTTTTTTCGTAATTTTGCAACCGGATTATTATAAACAGGAAAGAATATGCTGAATATTGACGAAATAAAAGATAAGAGAATTGCCGTGCTCCTTTCGGGAGGCGTCGACAGTTCGGTTGTGGTTTGGGAGTTTGCCCAGCTGGGCCTGCATCCTGATTGCTTCTACATCAAGATTGGTCCTGAGGAGAAAGAGGAGTGGGACTGCTCTTCGGAGGAGGACCTGGAGATGGCTACGGCTGTGGCTAGAAAGTATGGGTGCAAGCTGCAAGTGGTTGACTGTCATCATGAATATTGGAACGAGGTAACCCGTTATACGATGGAGAAGGTGAAGGCTGGTTTTACGCCTAATCCGGACGTGATGTGCAACCGCCTGATTAAGTTTGGTGCCTTCGATGAGAAGATGGGTCACAACTACGACCTCATCGCCACGGGGCATTATGCGCAGACCGAAACGGATGAAAATGGCGACAAATGGCTTGTCACGAGTCCTGATCCTGTAAAAGACCAGACCGATTTCCTGGCTCAGATAGAGAGCTGGCAATTGAAAAAAGCGATTTTCCCTATCGGCCATCATATCAAGAATGAGGTTCGCGAGATAGCCGAAGAGGAGCATCTGATAAATGCCAAGCGTAAGGACAGTCAGGGAATCTGCTTCCTGGGACAGATAAATTATAATGATTATATCCGCCGTTATCTGGGCGAAAAGCCGGGCGATGTCATAGAGATGGAAACGGGCAAGCGCATAGGCGAGCACAAGGGTTTGTGGTTTCATACCATCGGCCAGCGCAAGGGCTTGGGCTTTGGCGGCGGTCCCTGGTTCGTGATTAAGAAGGATGTAGAGAACAATATCCTGTATGTGAGTCATGGTTATGATCCGCAGTCGGCCTACAAGAAGGATTTTCCTCTCCATGATTTCCATTTCCTCACACGCGAGGTTGCGATGCAGAAGGTAACTTTCAAGATTCGTCATACGCCGGAGTATCATCCTGCTACGATAGAAAAACTGGAAGACGGTCGTTGGATGATTCATTCAGAAGAGGCGATTCATGGTGTGGCTCCCGGCCAGTTCTGTGTAGTTTATGATGAGCATCATCATCGTTGCTATGGCTCGGGCGAGATTACGGTATAAATATTTTAAATTGAAAAAAGGGATGAGTCATCAATCTGATATTTTGATGATTCATCCCTTTTTGTTTTATCTGTTTTTACCCTTCCCCGATAATGCTGTCCAGCAATTCCTGGCAGGCATCTTCGAGAAGCGTGATAACGAGCTCGAAGTCGCTATAGTCACCATAATACGGATCGGGAACGGTGGTGTATTCGCGATGATGGGTCAGAAAATCGGCCATGTGCACTACTTTCTTCCTATCAGACTCTGAAGAAGCCATGGAGGTAATGGCACGGTAGTTTTCGTTGTCCATTACCACGATGGTTTCGAAACGGGCGAAGTCTGACTTCTGGAACTGGCGGGCATGGCTGTTGAAATTGTAGCCATGCTCGGCGCCACATTTGCGCATGCGGCTGTCGGGCAACTGACCTATGTGCCAGCCCCCGATGCCCGCAGAATCGATTTCAAACTCATCCTGAAGCCCTGCTTTTTCTACAAGACTCTTCATGATTCCCTCGGCTGCCGGAGAGCGGCAGATGTTGCCCAGGCAGATGAATAATACGGTATGTTTACCTTTCTTTGTCATGTTGCTAACTTTTTTTGTTTGCAAAGTTAGCATAAATCTCTGTATTATGCAAGATTTTTCTTCATTTTTCTTCCCACAAAGTTCCAGGCAGGCATCTTCTTCAGGGTGCTGCGGATAGGCTGGATGTCCCAGAGCAGGAAGATGATGAGCACGCCGATGCCGATGAGACAGGTTAGTCCGTAGAGTTCGCGGATGCTGATCATCAGCAGGTTGCCGGCATCATAAGGCAGTCCGCGCGACATGTTTTCTGCCATCTGATGGCGAAGTCCGTAGCTGTAGAGTCCGGAGCACATCGCCGAAACAGGGCCGTTGCGGATGATGCCTGCCATCGTCAGTCCCATGAAGAAATGTTCAAACGGCATCAGCTCTTCCAGATAGATGGTCAACATGCAGAAGAAGATGGCGTTGCCGATGCTTCTGAGGAAGATGGGCAGATAGAGTGCCTCGATGTTGAGTCCCGGGTCGATGAGGAAATACATCATTACGGGATAACATACCATCGTTGCCACGCCTATCGTGAGCAGTCGGGTATATTTCTGATGGAGCACCTTGCACCAGAACAGGCAGAAGAGGCATCCGGCGATGGCCCCCACCCATTCTACGAAGTTGAGCACATTGGTAGTAAACGTGCCGAAATGAAGCACGCCGCCCGTAAAGGCAGTCTGCAGCACCTTTGGCGTACTGCCCATGAACTCTACGAAGGCGAAGAGGATGAGTAGCGGGATGAGCCGTTTATACTTCCATGCCGCTGGGGCGATGTAAGGGTGACGGATGTGGAGCATGCGCTGGATGCAGAAATAGCCTGTAAAAATAAAGAGTACTACATCCATCTGCATAATCTTCGAATCGAGCCAGTTGTAATGCTCGCCGTAGGTGAAGAAGAAGATGAACTCCAGCATCCATGCCGACCAGAGAATGCACCCCAGATAATCGAGGCTGATGAAGGGCAGGGGCTTCATGAAGCGGAAGTCGTGGGTGGTGACATACAAGATGAGTGCTACCAGCAGCAGGGCGCCTGTCATCGTCCAGTTGATGATGCGCCAATCCTGATATATATAAATAAGGTGTTCGGTAACCCAAGGCGAGAGGAACATATTTCCCAGCACGATGCAGTAGAGCAGGGGGAAGAAGATGGTAAAATCGCGCTTGGAGGTCATCCATAGCTGGATGGTACTCATACATTCGAAGGTGCCGCAGAGTTTGAAGAAACCTGCGATGTAGGCGAGAATGCACATCACGGGAACCGAATCGGTCCACATGATGAGAAAATTGCAAGCCGCCACTACCAACGCCGCATTCAGCAGAAGCTGGCGGTTGGTAAAATGGAACTTCATCTTGAAGAGGAAGGGGAATGGCATCGCCACGCCCACCACGTTGAACATGATGATCATGAGCACGTCTTCTCTCATCAAACTGTACTCGCCCATCACCTGGCTCATGGCTCCTCCATAAATTCCGCCCGACATCAGGAAGATGAAGGCGAAGAGGAGATAAATCCAAGGCTGCAACCGGCGAGGAATATATCCGTTGAACGAAGGGACGCGGAAGGGTCCCTGTAACATAGGAGGTCCTGGCATTTTTTTAATTAATAATTGATAGTTTATAGAACATTCTATTTGAGGCGAACCTTGGTTTCTACGTTCAGACCGGCACGGAGCAGGGCTACCTGTTTAGGGTCGTTATCGCGGGTGAGGGCGATGCGAACCGGTACGCGTTGTTCTACCTTAACGAAGTTGCCGGTGGCATTATCTACCGGAATCATGGAGTAGGCGTTGCCGGCAGCTGCTGAGAGCGCCTCTACCTTGCCGTGGAATACGACACCAGGAATGGCATCGGCTGTAAAATCTACCGCCTTGCCCACCTGGATGCCGTCCATCTGGGTTTCACGATAGTTGGCTACTACCCATACATCGTTGTCATCCACGATGCGTGCCAACATCTGTCCTGGCTGAACCAGCTGTCCCGCGTGGATATCTTTCCTGCCCATCACGCCGTCGCAGGTAGCCACGATTATGGTATAAGAAAGGTTCAGACGAGCCAGATTGAGCTGAGCCTCTGCCACACTCTCGCCGGCACGCGAACCGCCCAGCTGCTGGGTCTGTACGTTGCGAACCGAGGCGGCACTTGCCTTCCGGCTGCTTGCCTGCTCATAACGTGCCTTGGCTCCCAGATAGCGGGCGTAGGCATTATCATATTGCTGGCGGGTTACCGCATCCTTCTTCATCAGGGCTGCAAAACGGTCAAAATCCTGCTTGGCATTCATCATGTCTACACGTGCCTCTTCGATACCTGCCGAAGCCGTCTGCACGTTGGTAGTGGTGGTTCCCATGCTGGCTGATACAACCGAAGAACCGGCCTTAGAACCGCGCAGACCAGCCTCTGCCTGAGCCACATGCAGGCGGAATTCTGAATCTTCGATAATGACGAGTGTATCGCCCTTCTTCACGTGCTGATAGTCAGAGAAACGGATTTCCTTGATAAATCCTGATACGCGCGTGTTGATAGGCGTAATGTGGCGGTTCACCTGGGCATCATCGGTATAAACCACGTCGCTACCATGATAAAAATGGCTGAAGCACCAGCCGATGGCTCCTATAAAACAGAGGATGATAACTACATTATATATTCTCTTGATAATCTTCTTATTCATAATTTATGTTTGTTTTATTGTTTGAAAAAGAGCTGATGAATTGGCTTTCCCTTCGGACGCCGAACGTTGTTTCTTCATTCTTCACTCTTCACTTCCTAAATTTCTCCCGCTATGTATTTCATGCGGTAATAAGCGTATACGATGTTGATGCGGGCATCTACCTCGTTCAGTTCGGCGTTGAGCTTCAGGTTCGATGCATCCACCATGTCGGTTACCAGCGCCAGTTGACTGAGATAGCGGGCGTTCATCACCTCGTAGTTCTGCTGCGCCAGTTCTACGCTCTTGCGTTGTGTTTCCAGTTCTACGTAGGTTTGCTGATATTGCACGTAGGCAGTCTGTACGCTATTGTTCAGCTGTTCAGCCTGCAGGGCATGGCTTTCCTTTGCCTGTCGGGTTTCTACGGCAGCCTGTCTGATGCGCTTGTTGCTCTTGAAGAGCGAACTGAGGCTGTATTTCACGCCTACGCCCACATACCATACGTTCAGATTCTTGTCTATCGGCGGCAACTCGAAGAGGATAGGTCCGTCAAAATTCTCGGCAGCCACCAGCGCCACTTTCGGCAGCAGATCGCTCTTGGCAATTTTCTCCTTCTGTTCCGCTATCCTGATGGCGTTGCTGCTCTGTTCCAGCAGGGGCGAATTCATCGTGCTTGCCGTCTGCCAGTAAGCTTCGCCATCCTTGGCGTAAGCCTTGTCTGCAATCGTAGCGTCCGGAATAATCTGCATCTCCTGTTCCCCTTTATCTTCCTGGTTCATGCCGAGCGTATTCAGGAGCTGGTGGTTCAGGATGCTGCGGTTGTTGCGTAGCGAAGTGAGTCCCAGTTTCAGACTCTCCATCTGCAGTTCGTATCGGGTGATGTCGTTCTTGAGTGCCATTCCCTGGGTTTGTTTCGCCTTGATGTCGGCGATAAGCTGGCGGGTGAGCTCGATGTTTTTTTCATATACCTTGATACGGTTGTCTATCTTGTAGAGATCCAGATACTGTCCCAGGGCGATGAAGCGAGTCTGCTGACGGGTGAGTTTCACGCCCACCTCTGCCTGCTGCTTGCCCAGTTCGGCGAGGCGGATGCCTGCGTTGATGGCGCCACCAGCATAAACCACCTGCTGTGCCTGGAAGGCGAAATTATTGCCGAAGTGGGGCGATTTCAAACCTTGGGTGTTGCTGAAGTCGCGGTCGGTCATCAGGGCGTTTCCGATGTAACTGAAGGAGAGGGACGCATCGAGGTCGGGCAGTTTTTTGCTTTTAGCCGATTCGATACCGATGCTGGCAGCTTCTACGCCCGATTTCGAGGTTCGTAGCGACTTGCTGTTTTCTTCGATTCTCTCGAAGAGTTGGGCGATGGTCATTCTGGTTTGAGCCACAGCCCATAGAGAGCCTCCCCAGATGAGAAGGCCTGCAATCATCATTTTCTTTATCATTCAAAAATCTGTTATTATTATTCTTTATAAATCTGTTATCTCATGAATTCGGGTGCAAAGGTACGGCGATTTTGGCGAATATCCGTTTTAAATTTTTCGTGCCGCATGGATTTTTTCGGAACAAAAGTTCTTTTTTCTCACATAATTTCCGTATATTTGCACGCAAAAAGCGAATAAAAGGTATTTATGATAGAATTATCAGAACTGAACAGTTATCAGGAGGCCAGTCTTTTCTGTTCCGATTTGAGCGAGTGGCAGGAGGGGCCTCAGGTATTGACCTATGGAGCCATTCTCCTTTGCCGCAAGGGCAGGGCCGTGATGAATGTGAATTATAAGGATTGGGATCTCTATGAGGGAGCCGTCATCACCCTGTTTCCGAATGATGTGGTAGAGGTGAAGAAGATGGAGTCTTCCGCTTCCTGCGAGGGGGATGCCTGTGCCGGAATGAATGCTTCTGCCTTCGAAGTGGAGATGCTGAAATATAATCCATCTCTGCTGCGCGAAGCCAGTCTGCAACTCGAACAGACGGTTTATTCTGCTCTGCGCGAGGACCGATGCCGGCAGGATTCGCCTGTGGTTACCCATATCATCGAGAGCATGTTTTCCCTCCTCAGACTCTATTTTGAGCAGCACGACTGTACCTGCATCTCGCAGCTGGTACTCTATCAGCTCAAGGCCTTCTTCATAGGGTTCCATGAATATCTGCAACGCAATCCGCAGAACTGTCCCGACGAGGTGAAATCTTACAGGGTGAGGGAACTCTTCAACCGCTTCATGATGCTCATGGAACGCGATTACAAGAAGTCGAGAGATGTCAACTATTATGCCGAGCAGATGAACATCACCTCCAAGTATCTTTCGAATATCGTGAGACAGGTAACGGGGCATACGCCCAAAATCATCATCGACCAGTATGTGGTGCTCCAGCTGAAGATGCAGCTCAAGCGCTCCGCCCAGAGCATCAAGGAGATGGCATGGGAATATCATTTTGCTGATGCCAGCTTCTTCTGCCGCTATTTCAAGAAACATACCGGAATGACGCCGCAGCAGGTGAGAGAATAAATACAGTAATTATAACATAAAAATTTTCAAAACATGACAACAACACTTATCATATTGGTTATTACGGTAGCCCTATTCATCTGGGGCAGGGTGAGGGCCGACATCGTGGCGCTTACCGCCCTGGCAGCACTCCTGGTTCTGGGTATCCTGACGCCTGCCGAGGCGCTGGCGGGCTTCTCTTCGCCCATCGTCATCATGATGATAGGACTCTTCGTGGTGGGTGGAGCTATCATGCAGACCGGACTTGCCAAGCTTACGGGCAATAAGCTCATGGCGCTTTCGCGCGGCAACGAAACCGTTACCTTCCTGCTCGTAATGCTCGTAACCTCTTTTATCGGCGCCTTCGTGAGCAATACCGGAACGGTGGCCCTCATGATGCCTATCATCATGAGCATAGCTGCGGGCTCGGGCATGCAGTCGTCGCGTTTCCTCATGCCGCTCGCCTTTGCCGGAAGTCTGGGCGGAATGCTCACCCTCATCGGTACGCCGCCCAACCTGGTTATCGATGAAGTATTGACCGAGGGCGGTTATCAGCCGCTTGCCTTCTTCAGCTTCTTCCCTGTGGGCATCATCGTCATCGCCATCGGCATCATCGTGCTCATGCCGCTCAGCAAAATCTTCCTCAGCAAAAAGCAGAGCGGTAAGAAAAAGAAGCAGGGTAAATCGCTTGATGACCTGGTAGACGAATATCAGCTGCTCGATAATCTGCATCGCTACATCGTGCCTAGCCGCCGCCCTTCTGCCGCCCTCGACGAGAATGGCGAGCAGATGGATATCGTGGGCAAAACCCTGAAGGATCTGAGCATCCAGAAGAAATATGGCGTGAGTATCATCGAGATAAGAAACGAGAAGAAATCACGACTGGGACTGGTGAAGGATGTGAGTCAGAACATGGCGAAGAGCAGCAGCACCATTCAGGTTCACGATACCTTATATATAATAGGTGAGGAGGAGAAGATGAAACGCTTTGCCAGCGATTACGGACTCAGGAAGATGAAGGATGTGAAGATTGATTTCTACGACCTGGGACTGACCGAAATCGTGGTGATGCCTACGTCTAATTTTGCCGGTCTGCGCATAGGCGAGGCTAATCTGCGCAAGCGTTTCGGCATCAACGTGCTGGGCGTAAAGCGGGGCGATGAATATATTACCGACAATCTGATAGCCACCAAACTGCATGTGGGCGATATGCTCCTGGTGCAGGGCGAATGGACCAATCTGGCTCATCTGGCTACCGATACGAGCAACTGGGTGGTTATCGACCAGCCAGAGAAGACTGCCGACAAGGTGCTCTTGGATTATAAGGCGCCTGTGGCGGCTGCCATCATGCTGCTGATGATAGCGATGATGGTGTTCGATTTCATTCCTGTGGCTCCGGTCACGGCGGTCATCATCGCCGGACTGCTGACCGTCTTTGCCGGTTGTTTCCGGAATGTGGAGGCGGCTTACAAGACCATCAACTGGGAGAGCATCGTGCTGATAGCCGCCATGATGCCGATGTCTACGGCGCTTGAGAAGACGGGTGCTTCTGCCTTGGTTTCTCAGGGGTTGGTAGAGAGTTTGGGTTCGATGGGACCTACGGCTCTCTTGGCAGGTATCTACTTCACCACTTCTCTGATGACGATGTTTATCAGCAATACTGCCACGGCTGTGCTGATGGCTCCTATTGCCCTGGTGGCGGCCCAGCAGGTAGGTGTGAGTCCTTATTCCTTCCTCTTTGCGGTTACGTTGGGCGCCAGCATGTGCTTTGCCTCTCCGTTCTCCACGCCTCCTAATGCGCTGGTGATGAAGGCGGGTGGCTATACGTTTATGGATTACGTGAAGGTAGGTTTGCCGTTGCAGATTATCATCGGCGTTGTGATGACCTTCGTTCTTCCGCTCCTTTTTCCTTACTAAGGATTTTTGATATCAAAATAAAAGCCCCTGATGCTCGTTTCCTAGCATTAGGGGCTCTTTTTTATTATGGTAAAATCAGGGGGGCTTGTTCGGTTTTTCGGGGAGTTCGCTTACTCCAAACCGTCTCCCTCATTACCGCCGGTGGTTCCGCCGCCTTCAGTATTTCCGCCGCCCGGGGTGTTATCCGAACCGCCGCCACCACCTGGGTTATTGTCTGGGTCTTCCACATCGCCCTTATCGTCGGAGGTAACGTTTTTCACCACCTTGCCGTTGCGGTCGTAACAGGTAATCTGGATGGAGGTTTCCTGCAGCTCGCGCTTGATGTCAACGCTTGGGGTGAAGATAACACGGCGGTTGGTAATCAGACTGGTAGCCACTTCGCCTACGGTAGGCACACTCTTGGCTCTTACGCCGAATCGCATGGTTCCCAATCCCGGAACGGCTACGGAATGGCCTTCGGTACACCACGCCTTGATAACCTCGCCTGCTGCATCCCAGCAAACCTGCATCACGCCCACGCTAACGCCGCTTCTGATAGCAGCCTCCTTGATAACCTTGCTCTCTGAGAGCTTGTTGTAAAGTTCGGTACCGAGGATGAATCTGTACTGACCCTTCAT
Source organism: Segatella copri (assembly GCA_021640525.1). Taxonomy (GTDB): domain Bacteria; phylum Bacteroidota; class Bacteroidia; order Bacteroidales; family Bacteroidaceae; genus Prevotella; species Prevotella copri_S. The sequence continues at coordinate 3,449 of JAJXBQ010000005.1, read as the reverse complement.
TTCGCCTACTTGGATAAGGGTCTCCTTTGCTTTCAAATTAATTGCCATAATCTCAATAAATTTTAATGGTGAATACTATAAACTATTAACTCTAAACTACTTGATGGTGATGGTTGGCACGTAGTAGGTAGAATCTACTTTGGTGGAGATGTTGTTCTCCTGATGTTGCCGCTGGTTCTTTCCGATTACGAGTCCTGCCGTGCAGGAGCTGGATAGGAAGGTGACGATGGCTGAGCAGATTGCCACGATGAGATACCGGATGAATGCCTTCATGTTCTGGTTCATGATTTTTTTTCTGCCCCCTGCTAAGTTTCGCTAGCGAAACGACTCGTTTCGAGGCTTGGAGTCTTGTTTTCATTACTTTTTTATTTTCCCAATTAGGGAGATATTTTTCTCCAACTGGGCAAGTGATTTTGCGCGCTTTCTGAATCACGATGCAAAGATACAAAATCCCGATTTATCAGGTGTGCGATAACATGCGATACCATGCGATAGCGGAACATTTTATCCCGGTTCCCCGAGGTTATCGATAATAGCCTTCACCTGCTTGGGCGTGAACGACTTGCAAGTCTTTTCATATCCCATCTGCTGCAATTCATCCCAGAGCGGCTGGCAACGGCGAATCCAACTCATGAGATGATTTACGGCCGTGCGTGGCATACTCTCGGGAAAGTACATCAGTCCCAGTTCCTTCTTCGTATACGTGCGGTTTATAAAATCTTCCATAATCTTAATTTTTTAATCATTTGTTCTTCGGCTCCTTGCTCCCGGAAGTTGCAGCAGCCCCTAAAAGATAGTATTCGCTGAAATCCTTGCAGCCCGGTGGCAACTGGTGGTGAACCAGTTGGGGGAGCATCTCCCTGAGTTGCATGAAGAGGCTTTCGCCCGGCACATCCTGATCGGGAAACATGTGGAATTCCACCTGATACAGTCTTCCGATATCCGTCAGCAGCTGCTTATCCTCGGGTTTGAGGAGCGTGGCAGAAGGGATGGCTATCGCCTTATGTCCGGCAGAAAGCATCGCCCAGCAATCGCTACATCCCTCCGTAATAAACAGCCTCTCGCCCGGTTTCAGTCTCTTCACAACCGGCAGGTTATAGATGCTGCATCTTGCGCCGTAAGGGAACCGGAAGCGGGGAGCATCCTGCTCCTTTTCTTCGCCCGGATTTTTTTCTTCAGAAGAAACATTCCCCTCAGAAGAACCACCTTCCGATGAAGATTTTTTCTTCTTGTAATCCAGATTCCTGTTCTGGATTCCGATAAGCCGCCCATCGGTATCGAAGTAAGGAATCTGCAGCCAGTTGATGCCCTTCTTATCCGTCCATGAAGTCAGTCGGCACCAGTTCACCACTCTCCAGTCAATCTTCCTCTCCTCGAAGAGAAATCTCCGAGCTGCCTGATTGAGCCAGGGATGTTCGAAGAACCTAACATACCTACTTGCATCGAAGGAAGATTTCCCCGAATTATCACCCGAAGAAGAACCATCGGATGAAGAATCCGAAGAAGCCCCTCTGCCCGAAGAGCCCCTAAAGGAAGAGCTTTTCTCCGAAGAAGAATCCTCCTCCAGCTGAATCTGATGTTCCCCAGCGAGCCATCGGCAAGCCGACGGGAAATCCTTCCCCAGGTATCGCATCGCCAGGTCGATGGTGCCGATAGAACTCCTCATGCAGACATAGCATCTGCAGCTGTTCTTGGTCTTGTTGAACGTAAGGCTGGCGTGGTGGTCGTCATGGAAGGGGCAGAGCGCCTTATGGTGCTCCACCTTCATCCCCATCTCTTTCGCAACCTTCTCTATCGGAAGTTCGCGCAGTTTCTGTATCTCATATTTCTCCATCATATCCCTTTCCCTTTCTTTTTCTTAGCATCAGCAGCCATCTCCTTCTGCCCGTCATCAGTAGCCTCTTTTTGTCCAGCATCAGCAGCCTCTTTCTGCCCGTCATCAGCCTCTTTCTTCTTTCTTCCAGAGCCGCCACTCTTGCCCCCGTTCCGAGCGATTCCATCGCTCGTCCCGCTTCCTGTCAAGTACTCCTCAGTCTTAGTATAAAGCCCCGTTTCTGCCGAAAAGGTGATAAACTTGCGGAACACCCATTTTCTGATTTGCCCCTTCGTGCCATCTTTCGATTTCCCCAGCTGCAAGCGGAGCGATTCCAGCTGCGCCTCGTTGAAAGGGTTTGGCAGGTCGTCAAGCAGGTTCTTAGGTCCTCTTCGCTGCGCCTCGCTTACCGAGTCAGCATCCTGGTTCAGCAGGTCGGCGAATAGCTGCATCTTGCTCCAGATATCATGATAAACCAGCCACTCCACAAGCTCACCCATCGCCTTCGTCCAAGTCTGGTCGTTCAGCACCCAGAGCAGGCAGCCCGCCTTCCATGCCGACACGATGGAGCGCTTCGAGATATCCCACAGCACATCATCATCCGTCAAGTCAGCAAGCGTAGCCATATCTGCCGCCAGACGGTCGGTAAGCAAGTTCAGAGGCTTGATAATAAACCGTCCCTTACAGATGCTGAGTTTCACCAAATACTCATCCAGCTTTTCAAAGAAACCGGCATCATATTCACCCTGTCTTGGAATCTTTCCCACTCGCGCCTGACGCGCCTTATAAGAGAATACCATTCGGCCGAAAGTACCATTGAAGAGCTCGTTCTTGTAAAACTTGCGGGCTGCAAATGGGGTAGAAGAGAGCGTGAGATTGGCGCGCAGAACCGGATTACCTGTTATGCCGTCTGCCGTTGCTCTCAGAGCTCCGGCTCGCTGGCGGTCGTAGATATTGCGCAACATCTGAGATATCTGCTTATGTCCGCCACACATCCGGTCCGCCATCTCCACCTCGGGCAGATTGAGGTATTGCGTTCTCTCGCCCAACTTCTCGCATCCCATGGCATTCTGGATGAAGGCGGCGTTGGTGACATCTGAGGGTGGAAACCAGAAACTCACATCCGGGCGTGCCGGTTTCTCCTTGTTGGCAGACTTCGTTTTCATCTGTCTTTGCCATTCCACAAGCTTATTAAGTTCCTTCTCATCATGTTCACGGAAGTTGTGACAGATAGCTTCCACGATATTGGACAGTTGTCCCTTATTACAGCCCGAATCGGCCACGAGATTGGCCATCATGCCACATAATTCCTTCCAACTGAGGTCGGGATATTGAAATTTCGCCTCACTTACCTGCGCTCCGAGTATCGGAAAGAGCATCGGAACTAAGGGCTCATGCATGTCTTTTGATACCTGAGAGAGCAAAAGTTGTACACATTCGGTGCCTTTTCCCAGCTTTGGCATCGTCGGAGCGGTTGAAATTGTGATATTATACTTCATTTTTTTTGTCTTCATTTCTTCTTAATTTATTGATTATGAGCTTTTTAGAGAGAAGTGGAGTTGGGAGGAGCGTTCCAGTTCCAGTTGTTCCAATTAATTTTTTGAGCGTTCCATTCCACCTTCTTATATATATAACT
>JAJXBQ010000173.1:0-7090 GCA_021640525.1 Segatella copri | reverse complement strand
GAATTAACTTAGATAGTAAAACAATGATACAATCCTACACAAAATACAAACAATTCAAGTCTTTGGTGAATGCCAAGGAGAATGGGAAAGCAGTGCGAAACGGCTTGGACTTCCTGCGCTTCGTGGCAGAGGAATACTGCCGCTTGGAAGTGTATAATAACCAAGAGTGTGATGGAGATGATTTCTTCACTTATCAAGTGGAGAAAGAACTGGCACAGGTGCTGAGAGACGAGGCTACTCCTATTGAATCTGTTGCTACAGCACAGAAAGAGATGGCTGAGATTGAGAAGATGGAGGCTTATGATGACTATTGCCTTTGCTTCTTTGACCATATCCGTGAGGCTATCAACTTCAGATTGGCGGATGCGGATACATACCTTGCAGACCTTGACAAGCAAATAAAGCATCATACATACGAATACAAAAGATTGGTGAATGACGAAAACTTTGACCAGTTGAGTTCGCTATTCAGATTCGAGGAATTGGGCAAGCTGCTCATCAAGAAGATAGAGTATCTGCGGACTCACGATAGAGAGAATGAAGTGGATGCTATCATGGAAGAATACAAGTATGTACCTGATGTCTGCTCCTTCAAAATCAATGAACTTCTCGAAAAGGGATTGGAGAATGATGCCTTGAAAGAGATAGACAAAACGATTGCTGTGTACGGTGATGATGGATACAATACCACTGAACCTTGGCATCTGCAAAAAATTGAAATATTGAAAAAGCATAATGACAAGGTTGGTATTATTGAGGAATACCGCAGATTGTTCCGTCAGTTCTTGGTGGACAAGCGACCTTATTTCGAGAAGCTGAAAGAGTTGGTAGCCAAGGAGGATTGGGATGAGTTTGTTGTGAAACTCTTCGGGGATATTCCACATATCACGGATGATGATTGTATCGAAGTGTGTAACATGATTGTGGAAGAAAAGAAGTATCAGTGTCTCTTGAAGATTCTGATGGACAACAGAATGTCGTTCAGCCGAGTGGAACTCTTCAAAAAGTATGCGCATTATATGAGCGAGGCAGACCAAGCTACTTATACCGAGCATGTTATTGATGATTTGCGTAAGCACTTGAGTTATGCAAAATCGAAGAGTTATGGCTATATCGTGGATGACATCAAGGGTATGTACACTTGTTGTGAAGTTTCCAAGAAGCTCATCTTGGATTTTGTAGAGGAGGTAGAATACAATTATGGCAATCGTCCTGCTTTAATGAGATTGCTGAGAAACTGATTATTTTGATTTAGAACATATACTATGGTTATACTGAAGAATTTACCATTTAGAGATAAACTCAACTTGGCGATGATGATTGAGTACGATACGAAGAAAGTGATTCAAGAACATGCAAAGTTGATAAATGTGAGTTTGCCATCATCCTATCGTAAAGGTGAAATGGCTGAAGGACTTGCTACATTGTTTCAGCATGATCCTTTCTATACGGTCAACCAATTGCCAATGGATGAGCAGAAATTAATTGCTCAACTCATCAATCTTAAATTTGATGAGTGTGTAGAAGTGCCAAGAAATGGCGAGAAGCATCTGATGATGCAGAAAGTTCATCTGGTGGTGACATACGAGGATGGCAATACTTGGAAGCTATTTATGCCTGATTGCGTAAGGACAATACTAAGAGATACTACGGAAAGCCAGATTGGTGATATTCCCGGCATGATGGAATATCGCAAAGTATTGGAGAGTTTGACGGAATGTAACATCAAGTTGCAGGAAGTGATGGACAGAGAGGCAGGCAAGGTTCCTATGTCACAAGCTTCCAAGCAGATTCTGAACCAACTGGAGAAGCAATATATAGAGAAGCGTGAGGAACTTCGCAAAATTCAAGCGAAATATTCATGGGCTTCTGATAAGGAAAATCCTGTACAGCAGAGCATCGCTGATGCCTTGATGTATATAGGATTTATGAAATTGGTATAACATTATTATTGGTTCTTTGATATTGTTAATGAAGGAAATCAAGCTATTTGATTACCAAGAGGATATGAAGGAACGGATTGAGAAGGCGTTGCGCCTTCATCGGTCCGTGATGGCACAAATGCCAACGGGTACGGGTAAAACGGTTCTACTCGCTTCGGTCGTAGAATCGTTTTTGAGGGAACATTCCAATTGCAATGTTTGGATTGTTGCCCATAGAAGGGAGCTGGTTTCTCAAATTCGAGAAACGATTCAAAGAGTTTTTTCGAAAACCCACCCGTCCTCCCTTACCCTTAAGGGAGGCTCCACCGCTTTCCCCAAGCCCCTTTCCCCTCAGGGGACAGGGGATGTAACCGCTCCTCCTCGTCGCTCGGAACCGCTACGCTCTAAGGATGGCGGGGCATCAAAGCCCTCGCCAGGTTGTTTGTCGGCTGGCGCATCAAAGGAGGTGTCAAAGGAGGCATCAAAGGTCTCGCCAGATTGTTTGTGCGGTGTAAACCGCCTTGCTGCAACTTCTACCTCTGATTCTTCTGCTAATCCTGCTTCTGACATGATGCCAATAAAGGCGGTGTCGATACAATGGTTGGCGAAACACTATGACGAGATAGAAGAAGAGCCGGGGATGATTGTGATTGACGAAGCGCACCATGCGCTTGCCAAGACCTATAAGGAAATGTGGGAGAGATTCCCTAATGCTAAGTTTCTGGGACTGACGGCAACACCTTGTCGCTTGAACGGTAAAGGTTTTACCGATCTGTTTGATGTCTTGGTGCAGTCGTGGAATGTTCCTGAGTTTATAAGCAAGGGAAGATTGGCGACATACGATTTCGTGAGCATCAAGTCGGATGGTGTAACGCAACGGCTCATCGACTCCTTGCAGAAGCGAGGAGCAGATGGTGACTACCAGAACAAGGAAATGGATATGTTGCTGAATAAAAAGCCGAGCATCGAAAGGCTCTATCGGAGCTTGGAAGAATATGGTAAAGACAGAAAGGGCATCGTGTATGCAATCAATATCAGTCATGCCCAGAAAATCACAAAACTATATCAGGAACATGGCGTAAAAGCCATAGCCATAGACTCGAAGACTCCTGCCACGGAAAGACAACAAGATATTGAAGCCTTCAAGAAAGGTGACATCCAAGTACTGGTGAATGTGGACATCTTCTCGGAAGGATTTGACTGCCCAGATGTGGAGTTTGTACAGTTGGCACGACCTACATTGTCGCTTGCCAAGTATCTGCAGATGGTGGGACGTGGATTGCGAGTAGCCAAAGGGAAGAAGAACTGCGTGATTATAGATAACGTGGGACTGTATCGAGTGTTTGGATTGCCTTCGCAAGTATGGAACTGGAAGGCGATGTTCGAAGGAAAGCTGAAAATTGGCAAGAAAAAGGAGACTCCGAAGGAAAGAGAGTTCTTCCTGATGTACGGAAAGCAAGAAACTATGCCTGTTGACCAAGACTCCGAAATGATGATGGTGATGAGCCATGAGGAACTGATGCAGTCGCTAAAGTATCGGGAGTTTGTTGATTGCAATGATGATTTTGCCATCGTCAAGTTGAATGATGGAAAGATGACGGTGGTAAACCGGCAAGGAGAACAGGTGATAGAACCTGGCAACTATTATGACATGAAGTTCTTGCAAGGGAATATTTTGTCCTATCGACCTCGCAGAAAGACTGTATGTTACTACGACCTCTTGGCGAGAGTTGTCATTGATGAGGACATTCATGAGAAAGATGCTCCCGAGGTAATCACCATCAATAAATGGGAGTTCGTCGAATATAATGGTCTCTTCAGGTCTCGTACCTACGAGCACTTTGCTTTGCCTTTTCGCCCTTCCCAATATGACCTATGGAATTATGGATATTATTTGATCTACAACTTTCAATGCTCTACAGCCAGTGGTTGTCAGGAATGGATATATAAAGAGGAGGATGGCGGCTCTATGCGTATGTATAAAGAAAACAGTGAAAAGGTTTGTTTTTTACGTGGCGACCATACTCATGTATATTGGCTGTGCGCCGACCTGTACGATAGTGGCATAGTGGTCATGGACAGTCATGAGGATTATTACTTCGTTGACTCCAGCTTGAAAAAGACCTATATAGGTTGCAATCAACCCAAAACAGAAAGCGAGAGTTTGATGGTTGCGATACCTCGGCTTGGCAAACTGGTCTATGAGCGAGAAATGAAGCGCAGGAAAGAACAAGAAGAACAGGAGTTGTTGCTGTTGCATGAGAAGTCGGAGGCAGGCAGCGTGGAATTGTATCAAGCTGGAAAGAAGTGGGGATTGAAGTTGGATGGTAAGGTTGTAGTACCTCCTCTCTACCACAGCATTTCTCAACCTATTGGTGCCTATTGCGCCTTTGAAGAGATTCCCAGACATTGGGGCGTTATGACATTGAAAGGAAAAGTGATTGTTGATGCCAAATATGAGAAGGTGGAGATTCGTGACAATGGAATCGCCGTGGTAACAGGTATCACGGGTAAAACACAGACAATCAAACTTTTAAAGGTAAAAGAGTAGTTTAAAGGTAAAAAAGTAAAAGGGTAAAAGGGTAAAAAGAATTTTTGCTTTTTGAAATGACAATGAAGAAGATAAAGCTTTTTGATTATCAGGAGGACATGGTGAAGAGAGTGCAAGAGGTATTCAAGCATCATGATGCTGTCATGGTGCAAATGCCGACGGGAACGGGAAAGACGTATCTGCTTGCCGCCCTCGTAGGTTTGTTCTTGAAAGAGGAAGTATGGGTGGTAGCCCATCGTCGTGAACTCGTTTCACAAATCAAGGACACCTTGGAAAGATTCTTCTCTTCCCTAAAAACCACCTCCATCAAAGTGACATCGATACAATGGTTGTCGAAGCACTATCGGGAGATGGAGGAGAAACCTGGGTTGATAGTGATAGACGAGGCGCACCATGCTTTGGCTGAGACTTACACTGAGGTGATGAATGCCTATCCGAAGGCGAAGAAGTTGGGCCTGACGGCTACGCCATACCGCTTGAACGGTAAAGGATTCACGGACTTATTTGACACCTTGCTGTGCTCATGGAGCATGGAGAAGTTTATTGCCGAGGGACGATTGAGTCTTTATGACTACTACTCCATCAAGCCAGATAGTGCTGCCCAGCTGCTGATAGACTCATTGCAGAAACGAGGTGCTGATGGTGACTATCAGCAGAAGGAATTGAACGAGGTGATGGATGTGAAGCCATCACTCGAAAGACTATGCCTTACCATCAAGGAGTATGTGCCTGGAAAGAAAGGTATCGTATATGCTATCAGTATTCAACATGCAGAGCATATTGCGGAGTTCTATCGGGAGAATGGCATCAAGGCCGTGGCGATTTCGAGCAAGACTCCAAGTTCTTTGAGAAAAGAACTTATTGAAAGATTCAAATCTTCCTCGCTCTCCTCTTCCCTAAATTCCGCTTCTGATGATATTGAAGTGTTGGTGAGTGTGGATTTGTTCTCGGAGGGCTTTGATTGTCCTGATGTAGAGTTCATACAGTTGGCGAGGCCTACGCTGTCATTGGCTAAGTATATGCAGATGGTAGGACGTGGACTGCGAGTGGCTGAAGGGAAGGAATACTGCGTGATACTGGACAACGTGGGACTGTATAAGCGGTTTGGATTGCCATCTGTGGATAGAGATTGGCAGAGCATGTTTGAAGGACGTACGTCTCTGGAAGACATTCTGCAAGAGGCGTGTATGCAGGTCAATAGTCACAACTGCAGGATGGACTTGGTGATGGATGGTGATGAGGAGATGATGAAAATCATCAACCATGAGCGGCAGCAACAGATGATTATGGACTCCTACGGCTATCAGATTGTAGAAGACGAAAAAGGTCTGAAGGGTATCAAGGATAAGGATGGCAAGATGATATTGGAATGCCAATACAAGAAGATAGAAGTGACCAATGATGGCTTTGCCTATTGCTATATAAGAAAGAAGGTGGGTCGGAAGGAATGGATTGACTTGCGGAACAGGTTGTGGTTTGCCAATAAGCCACAAAGTGTGAAGCTGATGGGCATCGATTTCTGTACAGAGGATGGCAAAAAGTTGTATCCTCGCATCCAGTCGAAGTATATTGATGATAAGACCTATCTGACGGTAAAGACCCTGCAACTGCAAGTAGGAACAGGACTGAGCTGGAAGCATAGGTTTATTCCTTGGGACGAGCCGAATAAGGTGTATATGTATAAAGAAGGAGAAGGCAACTCACGACTGTATATAGATGAGAATGAACAATATTATGTACAGAAGAATATCGGCAGTCAACTGGAAAATGTGGACTCTCGTGAGGAGTTGGCTGAATTTGCCCAAAAAGACAAAGAAGAAAGGGAGAAAGACTTAGAAAAGCTTAAGAATTCATATAAAAATTATGAATATTATCCTGTTGATCATCTCTATCCTATCAAAAAATATCTTGGAACAGCGAAAGATAAGATAACAATAGAGAAAGACGGCATTTGGCATGTGGAGGACGCACAGGCTAATGAAAGCTTTTGGGTTGACCCTATCACTCATAGGAAACATTATACAAGACCAGTCCTGTTCAAGCGTGGTTATCTGAACATCATAAGGGAAGGCGACTGGTGTTATGTGAGAAATATCCCAGGACTCATGAACAGACCATTAAGGCAATGGGAAATTGTGGCAGATGACAATATCTGTGTCATCAATAATAAGTATCTGATAGAGAAAAGTGAGCCTGACCAATGGTACAAGATATGCAGGAGAACAGATGACTTCAGTTATTTTTCTGTTCTGGCATGCTATTATGAAAGTGAATACATCAAGGATGATACTGAGATTCAAATTACTCAATTTGATGGCGAGGGCTTGAAAATGACCCAAGAAGGATTTACTTATACACCACTTGTGATAAAAACGTATAAAAGAAATAGGTGGTAGTGACGAAAACAGACTGATGTGAACGAGAGTTCATGTCGGTCTGTTTTCGTTATAACGGAGAACTGTTAATCTATTCCTATCTATTTTGCGATTTTCTTGGAGAATCATTTGCTTTTTCAGATTATTCTTGTATCTTTGCAACTGATATGAGCAGCCTTCGGCAATGAATTGGCATGGCTTTTGTTGAATGCTGTATGATTTCATCATTAAAACTATTAGTA
>JAJXBQ010000489.1:0-1002 GCA_021640525.1 Segatella copri | reverse complement strand
GCAACACGATGGGCAATGGTTCGTTGGGCATGAGGTGGAGCTTGGATGACAAGACGTATATCAACGTAGGTGGGAACTTCAGCAAGTCGAAGGGTGACAATACCAGTGACAGCCAGCAGTCCACCACGTCTGCGGTTCCTACTGCAACATCAGCCACGTCTTCTACTACCTCGGAAGGCGACGAGCGCATCAATAGCATCAACAGAAACTCGGATTCGAAGAGCGACAGCCATTCGTTCTCCGTCAATGCCGACGTAACCCGAGTGCTCAACGACAAGGGTACGAGCATCAGCCTCACGGGTAGTTACTCAGACAGCAAGAGTATCAACGAGTCACATTCCCTTTCCGAGACCACTTACTATCAGTTGGAGAGCAGTCTGGGTGGCGATTCCGTGCTTTATCGCAACCAATACCAGCACTCCCCCTCCACCAATCGTGCCTATTCCGTAGGCATCAACTTAACGCAACCCTTGGCTGAGAACTTGCGCCTGCAACTCGGTTATCGCTATGCTGCCAACCGACAGGTGAGCGACAGGAGTACTTACGAGAGCGAAGTATATCAAGACTGTTTGAGCAACTATACCCAGAGTCGGACTTATTCCCACGAACTCAGCCTTTATTTCAATTATAATGGCAAGCGATGGCAGGTGAATACGGGTGTGCAGATGCATCCAGAGCGGAGAAGTCTTGACCAGAAGACTGGGCTGCTCTATGCCGATACGGTGAGGACGAGCGTGAATTGGAACCCACAGTTGAATGTGTCATGGCATCAAGGCAAGACTCGCTTCGAACTGAATTATGATGGCAGCAGCCGACAGCCAGACCTTGGCAGTTTGGTTTCGCTGACCGACAATAGCGACCCATTGCACGTTACTCATGGCAATCCTTCGCTCAAAGCGGCTTATATCCAGAACTTTCGGTTGATGGGAAGGAACACTCGCCTCGGTCTTTCGGGCGATGTTAATTTCAGCAACACCTATAACAGTCAGACGCAAGCCGTCT
>JAJXBQ010000172.1:0-7170 GCA_021640525.1 Segatella copri | reverse complement strand
CTATAGAATAATGTAAAAATATAAAAAAAAGTGCCTTGCATCAAAAAAAGTTCATTTTTAATGCAAGGTTTTCTCTTTATATCGTTTAATCATTAAAAAGAATTTGAAATTGGAATCGGAAAAGGAACTCTTAGACGACATCAATAGCGGCAGTCGGGCAGCCATGCACAGATTGTACGAACGCTATGTGGGGTATGCCATGGCCGTAGCGCTGAGGTATGTCCCTGTGCGCGATGATGCTGAAGATGTAGTGCAAGACAGTTTTATAAAAGTCTTTTCCGGTATTTCTAAATTTGAATATCGGGGTGAGGGCGCTCTTCAGGCTTGGCTCTTGCGGATAGTGACAAATGAAGCTGTCAACTTTGTAAGGCAGCAAAAGCGCTTCACTGTCGTGGACGAAGTTCCCGATGATATTGAGGATGAAGAGCCTGAAGTAGAAAGAGTTCCGCCTGCAGAACTGACAAGAATGATAGGAGAATTGCCTGATGGGTACAGACTGGTTCTTAACATGTTTGTTTTTGAACAGAAAAGCCATAAAGAAATTGCACAGCTGTTAGGCATTAAAGAAAGCAGTTCTGCTTCACAATATTTGCGGGCGAAAAAGCTGTTGGGCAAAAAGGTGAAAGATTATCTGAGCCAGGCAGATTGTAGAAATAATAAAGAGTTGAATCATATAAACGAGAAAAGTAATGAGTAACGATTGGACAAATAAACTTCGAGATCAGTTGGCAGACTACCAAGAGCCTGTCAGCCACGACATGTGGGCTGAGATAGAACAATCGCTTGCTCAGTCTAAAAAGGTTGGTGATGAGGAAACAGATGTAAAAAAGACCCCACAGGCTCGTTATGTTGTCTTGAAAAGATGGTCGGTAGCTGCAGCTATTGCTTTATTGGGAGTAGGAGGCAGTTATGTTTATCTGCATGATGATGAACCGGGACAGGCTAACTTAGCTGTTCAGAGTTCTTTCTCTACAGCATCAGGTTCAAGCAGGACTTCTTCTGCTGTCCGTGCAGAAGCACAATCGGCAGGAAGTAAAAATGCTATCTTGCTTGCTGAAAACAATGCATCTGCACATCAGGTGAATCGCCATTCATCGGGGCGTCAATTGAACCATAGTAAATCTTCTGTCTCTTTCCTGGAGAGGACTGTTGCTGCTGATAATGAAGTAATGCTTGCAGCAGAGGTAGAAATGCCGGAAACGTCTGTTAGTGCAGAGGTAAATGGTCGGGAATTATCTGTTTTGCAAAAGCAAAATAAGGATTCAGAAAGACAGATGGCCGTTTCTTCTAATCATGCAACCAAGCCGTTGGAAGCAGATGGTGGCCAGAAGCTTTATGCAGGCAGGGCGCAGGATGGTCCTTTTGAACGCAGTTATAAGGACAAGTATGAACAGAACTGGACCATGAACCTGTATGCAGAGAATGTAAGTCTGGGCTCTGGCAGTGATGGAATGTCAAACGGCATGTATGCGTCTTCAGATCCTCTTGCTGGTGGCGGCTTTGCTGATCATGGTGTTTTCCTGGCTGCTGCTTCTCCTTTAAGATATGCAATACCGAAATATGTTGAAGCAAAACATCATGCTCCTTTGGCTATAGGTGCTCAGGTTGGTATCGGACTTGCGCCTCGTTTGTCTTTGAGTACCGGTGTCGTTTATACGCGTGTTGCTTCTGATTTCAAATCTTATGGTGTTTCAGAATTTGATACACATCAGGTTTTGCATTATGTGGGTGTTCCACTTGGTTTAAACTATGAGGTTTGGAGCACGGGAGGCTTTCATGCGTACGTAATGGCGGGTGGAGAAGCCGATTTCAACGTAAAGAATGATACTAAGGTTTCTGGTCATAAAGAGGACGTGAAACGTGATGGCGTTCAGTTCTCGGGTAAGGCTTCGCTTGGTGCACAGTATGATGTTACTCCACAAGTGGGCTTCTATATTGAGCCAGGTGCAAAATATTATTTTGATAATGGCAGCGAAATAGAAAATACGTTTAAAGATAAGAAGTGGAATTTCAATCTCCAGTTCGGTCTTCGTATTAATCTGAAATAGTGTTTGAGTCCAATTATTAATAAATATATATGTACGAACTACATTTCATTTTATTACATTACATACGAGAAAAGGAAAGGGCAGTCTGCGTGATGCATGGCTGCCCTTTATTGTTTTCCGTTTTTCTTATTTATTCAATAATTTTTCGCTCATATTGAGAGCGGCCTTTCTGCCGTCTCCCATGGCAAGAATTACTGTGGCTCCTCCTCGTACGATATCGCCGCCAGCGTAGATTTCTTCGATGGAACTCTGCATCTGGTCGTTTACGGCAATGGTGTTCTTTCGGCCGAGTTCCAATCCCTCAATACTCTGTGGAACGAGTGGATTAGGACTTACACCTACAGCTACGATTACCTGGTCGCACTCCAAAGTGATGGTTTCGCCTGTAGCTTCTGGACGGCGACGGCCGCTGGCATCAGGTTCGCCAAGCTTCATCACATCGAGAACTACAGCCTTTACTGCGCCTTTCTCATCTGCCTCATACTCTTTAGGGTTATGTAGGGTGAAGAAGTTGATACCTTCTTCCTTGGCATGCTTCACCTCTTCGAGTCGGGCAGGCATTTCTGCCTCCGAACGGCGATAAACCAAGGTCACGTCTGCTCCGAGTCGTTTCGCAGTACGGCAACTGTCCATAGCAGTGTTACCGCCGCCTACAACAACCACCTTCTTACCCAAGTTGATAGGGGTGTCGCTATGAGGATTGGCTGCATCCATCAGGTTTACACGGGTAAGATATTCGTTAGAAGACATGATGTTCAAGGCATTCTCTCCAGGAATATTCATGAAGTTTGGCAGACCCGCACCTGAACCAACGAAGATTCCCTTGAATCCTTGTTCTTCCAGATCTTTTACGGAAATGGTCTTGCCAACGATGCAGTCTGTAATAAACTTTACGCCCATCTTCTGAAGATTTTCAATCTCTACATCCACGATAGCGTTAGGCAAACGGAATTCAGGAATACCATATTTCAATACACCGCCAATCTCGTGTAAAGCCTCAAAGACGGTAACGTCGAATCCCTTCTTTGCCATATCGCCTGCAAAACTCAATCCGGAAGGTCCTGAACCGACTACAGCTATCTTGATGCCATTAGGTTCATCGCACTTTGGTACAGAGATGTTTCCACTCTGGCGTTCGTAATCGGCAGCAAAACGCTCCAGGTATCCGATAGCTACAGCAGGCTCGTTCATCTTGAGATGTACACACTTGCTTTCACATTGCTTTTCCTGTGGACAAACTCGTCCGCAAACGGCAGGTAGGGCAGAAGTGTTCTTTAAAACCTTGGCTGCGGCAAGGAACTGGCCTCGCTCAATATTCTTGATGAAGGAAGGAATGTTGATACTTACCGGACAACCTTCCATACAGGTAGGCTTAGGACAGTCGAGACAGCGCTTGGCTTCGGTCAAAGCCATTTCCTTGGTTAAACCGATATTTACCTCTTCCGTACGGGTTGTGGCACGATAAAGAGGGTCAAGCTCAGGCATCTTTACGCGCTCTATAGCTGTACGTTCTTTTGCTTTCATCGAAGCACGTAACTCCTTGCGCCACTCTGCGTTACGGTCGGTCAACTCTTCGATGCTCGCATCTGTAGGTTCTACGTCCATGGTTACATCCGTAGTTTCTTTCTTCTTTTCTGCGTCTACAGTTGCAAGGTGCTCTTCGAAGTGTTCCATCTCCTCGCGCTCAACATCCTTGAAAGTGCCCATGCGCTTGAACATCTCATCCCAGTCTACCTGGGCGCCGTCAAACTCAGGACCGTCGATGCAGACAAACTTAGTCTTGCCACCGATGGTCAGACGGCAGGCACCGCACATACCGGTTCCATCCACCATGATGGTATTGAGCGAAACGTCTGTGGAAAGATTATATTTCTGGGTCAGGAGGCAGCAGAACTTCATCATGATAGGAGGACCGATGGCGAAAACCTTATCGATATGTTCCTGATTGATGAGTTTCTCGATTCCTATGGTTACAACACCCTTCTCGCCGTAACTTCCGTCATCGGTCATGATGATGAGCTCATCGCTGGAAGCGCGCACTTCGTCTTCCATAATCACGAGGTCTTTGCTTCTACCCGCTATTACAGAAAGAACTCTGTTTCCTGCGGCTTTCAGTGCCTTGATGATAGGGAGCATAGGAGCTACGCCTACGCCACCTCCGGCACAAATGACAGTTCCGAAGTTCTCGATATGTGTAGGATTTCCTAGTGGTCCCACTACATCGTGAATCTCATCACCTTCATTTAAAGCACAGAGTTTGGTAGATGAAAGACCCACCTTCTGCACAACCAGTGTGATGGTTCCTTTCTCTATGTCAGCATCTGCGATGGTCAGAGGCATACGCTCGCTGTTGTTGTCTACACGGATGATAACAAAGTTACCAGCCTTTCGGCTCTTGGCAATAAGTGGTGCTTCTACATCGAAGCGGAATACTTTTTCTGAGTATTGTACTTTCTTGATAATCTTGTTCATGGGCTATTAAATTTCTTAATGTTGATATATTAATATTTCTGGTTAGCTGTTTAGAGTTTGCTTCATGGTACATAAAAATGCAAAAGGATAACATCGGCTACCTTTGTGGCAGTCGAAGTTATCCTCGTACAATATATGTTATTTTTGTTTTTCGAATGTTTTGTATAATCGAGAAAAACTGAAAGTCTTACCGATACTTCAAATTAATCGAAATTTTTGTCATCAAGCATCTCGAAACCGCAATATGGAACCAATACCTTAGGTACGCGGATTCCTTCTGGGGTCTGATTGTTCTCCAAGATGGTTGCTACGATACGTGGCAAAGCAAGAGCTGAACCGTTCAATGTGTGGCAAAGCTCAATCTTCTTGTCATCTGTATGGCGATAGCGGCAGTGGAGACGATTAGCCTGATAGCTCTCGAAGTTAGATACTGATGAAACTTCCAACCAGCGACCCTGTGCAGCACTCCATGTCTCGAAGTCGTAGCAGATAGAAGAGGTGAAACTCATATCACCACCGCAGAGACGGAGGATGTGGTATGGCAACTCCAACTTCTTCAAAAGACCCTCAACATGGTCGAGCATCTCGTTCAAACTCTCGTAAGAGTGACCTGGCTTATCGATGCGGACAATCTCTACCTTGTCAAACTGGTGCAAGCGGTTCAAGCCGCGAACATCCTTACCATAGCTACCTGCTTCACGACGGAAACAAGCTGAGTAAGCACAACGCTTGATAGGGAGATCTTTCTCATCGAGAATAACATCGCGGAAGATGTTGGTAACTGGAACCTCAGCAGTAGGGATGAGGAAGAGATTATCCAGATTAGCATGATACATCTGACCTTCCTTGTCTGGCAACTGACCGGTACCACGACCAGAGTCCTCGTTTACTACGTAAGGAGGCTGAATCTCCAGATATCCGCTCTTGCGAGCCTCATCGAGGAAGAATGCCTCAAGCGCACGCTGGAAACGAGCCATCTTGCCGATATATACAGGGAAACCTGCGCCAGTAATCTTAACGCCGAGGTCGAAGTCTACAAGATTATACTTCTTCAAGAGATCCCAATGGCAGAGAGCATCCTCGCCGAGATTTGGCTTTTCGCCGCCTTCTTTTACAACAACGTTGTCGGCAGCGTCCTTACCTTCAGGAACCTGCTCGCAAGGGATGTTAGGAATTTCGAGCAACTGGTTGGTCATATCGTTCTGTGCTTTCTCCATGATCTCTTCAAGAGCCTTAGCGTCAGCCTTGAGCATAGCTACCTGAGCCTTTGCGCTCTCAGCTTCCTCTTTCTTACCTTCCTTCATAAGGGCACCAATCTGCTTAGCAAACTGGTTAGCCTGCTGCTTGTTGTTATCCAACTTCTGCTGAGCTTCACGACGAATCTTGTCGTACTCCAAAACTTTCTCTACGGCCTCACGAGCATTTGGAAAATGCTTCTTTTCGAGACCCTTAACTACACGTTCAGTTTCCTCACTGATAAGTTTAAGTGTAAGCATAAAATGTCTTTTAATTAAATAATTTACTATTTGTAGGCAAAAGTACAAAAAATATTTGTGATAGCGTAAAAAATTGCTGACTTTTTTACAGGGAAGGGTAGAATTAAAGTTTTTTTGTGGTTTTACAGGGTTAAGGAGCTTAGAGAAAGGGGGTGTGGTGTAATCCTTGCCTAAAAACTTATATAAACGAAGAAAGCCTGCTCTAGGTATGAGCAGGCTTCTATGTTGTTTGTTTGGAATAGTTTTTTCTAAAACTTTAAAAATTAAGCGTCAGCTTTTTTGGTCTTCTCAGCGTAAACCTCTGGAGAGAGAACAGAAACTGTACTCTTGTCCTTGCGGCCCTTGTGGAAGTAAACGATACCATCTGTCAAAGCATACAATGTATCATCCTTACCCTGAGCTACATTCTCACCTGGGAAGTGCTTGTTACCACGCTGGCGAACGATGATGTTACCTGCGATGATGCTCTGACCACCCCAGATCTTAACGCCTAATCTTTGTGAAGCTGATTCACGGCCGTTCTTAGAACTACCAACACCTTTCTTATGTGCCATTTTCTAATTCCTCCTAATTTTAAGCGATTACAGATTTGATTGATACTTCAGTGAACTGAGCACGATGACCGTTCTTCTTGCGATAGTCCTTGCGGCGCTTCATCTTGAAGACGATTACCTTGTCACCCTTTACGAGTGGGTTCACTACTTCTACTACTACTTTTGCACCCTCTACAGCTGGTGCACCGACAGTGATTGAGCCGTCTTTGTCAACGAGCAAAACCTTGTCGAACTCAACAGTCTGACCTGCCTCAACATCCTTGATGTGATGTACGAAGAGCTTCTTGCCCTCCTCAGCCTTGAACTGCTGACCGTTAATTTCTACAATTGCGTACATTAAATTAATTATATAAACGGGTTTCTTCGGGAGGCGTCCTGCATTGTGCCGGATCTTCTTTGAGCCCCTTCGAACTAAACTTTTCTGTAACATTTGCCCAATCCATGAGCATTCGGGGTGCAAAATTACAAATTATCTTTGATATGAACAAAATGTTGGGGAAATAAAGATTGCTTTTTAGAAAGATTTAACAGAAAAGCCTGTTTTTTATAAGAATACCGATTATTTGCTACCAGATAAGGGACTCGTGAATAGTATAATGT